>CAYYEB010000154.1:0-4865 GCA_964470725.1 uncultured Lachnospiraceae bacterium
GACTATTATGGGAATGCCCAAAATAACATTAAAGGCTGCGCGTGTAAATGCAGGATTGACTCAGGATGACGTGGCACACGAAATGCACAGGACAAAGCAGACCATTGTGAATTGGGAGAGTGGTGCAACAGACATTAAATATAATGATCTGGTCGCCCTTTCAGATCTGTATGAGATGCCAATTGAATATCTGAAAGTTCCGGAAAAGCGCAGAAACAGATAAGGAAAAGAATCGCCTTTTGAAAAATGAGATAAATGGTGGATCACATACCTTTGACGGGTTTGAAATATCGAACCTGGAGCTTTAAGAATAAGGAGACTTAAAGTAATGAAATTACAGAATCTTACAGATGTTCTGAGTTCAAAGACATATCCCGGACGCGGAATCGTCATTGGAAGATCCGAGGACGGAAAGCATGCAGTGATTGCATATTTCATTATGGGCCGAAGCGTAAATTCAAGAAACCGCGTATTTGTGGAGGATGGAGAAGGAATCCGCACACAGGCCTTTGATGAATCCAAGATGGAGGATCCGAGTCTCATCATCTATGCTCCGGTACGGGTACTGGAAGATGAGACAATTGTGACAAACGGTGATCAGACGGATACGGTATACGACGGCAGACAGAAGGGGCTGACCTTTGAGGAGTCTCTGCGGAGCAGAACCTTCGAACCGGACGGCCCGAATTATACACCGAGAATTTCCGGTATTCTTCATATAAAAGACGGAAACTTTAAGTACCAGATGTCAATATTGAAGAGTGCTGACGGCAACCCGGATTTTACAAGAAGGTATACATTTTCCTACGATCCGGTACCGGCCGGCGAGGGGCATTTTATCAGCACGTACGTGGATAACGGCAATCCGCTTCCGAGCTTCGAGGGAGAACCGATCCCGGTGGCACTGCCGAATGATCTGGACAGTTTTACAAATGATGTATGGAATGCACTGAATGAAGATAACAAGGTTTCGCTTTTCACACGGTTTATTGATATTGAAACCGGAAAATATGAGACCAGAATTGTAAATAAAAACAGCTGAATAAAGGAGACCGGATGAAAGACTTAGCACTGAAATATGGATGTAACCCGAATCAGAAACCTGCACGCATCTTTGTCAATGACGGAAGGGACCTTCCGGTAACCGTACTGAACGGAAAACCCGGATATATCAACTTTCTGGATGCACTGAACGGATGGCAGCTTGTAAGAGACCTGAAGCATGCGACGGGACTTCCGGCAGCAGCTTCTTTTAAACACGTATCTCCTGCCGGCGCTGCGGTAGGTCTTCCGCTCAGCGATACATTAAAGAAGATCTATTTCGTGGATGACATGGGAGAACTGTCTCCCCTTGCCTGCGCATATGCACGTGCAAGAGGCGCCGATCGAATGAGCTCTTTCGGAGATTTTATTTCTCTGAGCGATCCGTGTGATGCGTCTACGGCTTCCATTGTAAAGCGTGAGGTTTCGGACGGCATTATTGCACCCGGATATTCCGACGAGGCCCTGGACATTCTGAAAAAGAAGAAAAAGGGAAATTATACGATCATTCAGATTGATCCGAGTTATGAACCGGAAAAGATCGAGCACAAGGATGTCTTCGGAATCACGTTCGAACAGGGACGTAACGATCTGCAGATCGATGCGGATCTTCTGAAAAATGTCGTGACAAAGAATAAAAATATTCCGGATGATGCAAAACGTGATCTCGTGATTTCACTGATCACACTGAAATATACACAGTCCAATTCGGTTTGCTTTGCCAAGGATGGACAGGCAATCGGTGTAGGCGCCGGACAGCAGAGCCGTGTGCACTGTGTCCGTCTCGCCGGTAATAAAGCCGATAACTGGCTGCTTCGTCAGCATCCGAAGGTACTGAATCTTCCTTTCGTAGATGGAATTCACCGTCCGGATCGCGACAATGCCATCGATGTCTATATCGGGCCGGAACATGACGATGTATTAAGAGACGGCGCATGGCAGAAAGTCTTCAAGGAGAAGCCGGAAGTGTTCACAGAGGAAGAAAAGAGAGCATGGCTTGATCAGCAGACGGGAGTTTCTCTTGGATCGGACGCGTTCTTCCCGTTCTCCGATAATATTGAAAGAGCTCAGAAGTCCGGTGTAAGTTATGTGGCGGAGCCGGGCGGATCAGTAAGAGATGATGCTGTCATTGACTGCTGTGACAGATATGGCATGGCCATGGCATTTACAGGAATCCGTCTGTTCCATCACTAATGCAGACACTGACATGAAGAGAGGAAAACGATATGCTTGCAAATCTGAATGATGTATTGCTGCCTGCGAAAAAAAATAAGACCTGTGTAGGACAGTTCAATGTCCTGACCCGAGGAATGGCGCGTGGAATCATTGATGCAGCACAGAACATCGGTGTTCCGGTCGTACTGGGAATCGAGGAGGATCAGCTCAATGTCTGCTCACTTGAGGATTTTGCGGCATTTGTGATTCCTATGGCCAGAGAGGCTTCCGTACCGGTAGTGGTTCATTTTGATCACGGTTATTCCCTGGAGAAATGTGCGGAAGCGCTGAAACTCGGATTTACATCGATCAACTATGACCGTTCCGCTGATCCGATAGAGCAGAATGAAGCGGATGTCGCTTCTCTTGCACGAATTGCGCATGCATTCGGCGCATCGGTAGAGGCTGAACTTGGCCATACCCCGAAAGAGGGAGAGAAAAAGGAGACCCTTGTTCTGGCTGTTCCGGAGCAGGCAAAAGAATATGTGGAACGTACCAATGTGGACGCACTTGCCATTGCCGTTGGGACATCTCATGGAGAATATCTGGCGCAGCCGGATGTGGATTTCGACAGAATCAGAAAAACCGCACAGGCTGCGGGTATTCCGCTTGCTCTGCACGGCGGATCCGGACTCTCCGATAATACGGTAAAAGAGGCAATTGCTGCAGGCATCAATAAGATCGATATCTTTACGGATATCAATCTTGCCTGCTTCCAGGGCGACATTCAGGCTTACAACGATGGCATCCGGATGAAGAGTGAGGCTATTCCGTATGAACTGCACGCGGTGCGGGTCTATGCGGAAGAGAAGATGAGGCTGTTTGCGAAGGCAGAGAAGTAATAAAGCTAAGTGGTCGTGTTTACAGAAAAATATATGTCCCGGCGCTCAAAATCGTTTTGGATTCGCGTCCGGGGCATATATTTTGCCTGTAAACACTCGTCTGCACTGAAAACTGTTTTCTTGGAATGTTCTACAGGTATCTGCAGGTGAGCGAGAGCTGAGCAAAAAGACATCCCCCGGACGCGAATCCAAAACGATTTTGAGCGCCGGGGGATGTCTTTTTGTTCAGCTCGTAGTGTTAGCTTTATTACTTCACTTCGTAGATCCAGCCTTCCGGAGCTTCAATCGTACCCATCTGAATTCCGGTAAGAGTATCATACAGCTTCTGGATCTTCGGCCCCATCTTCTCCATGCCGCTCGGGAAGAAGATGTCCTTGCCATGGTCGTTGATGCAGCCGACAGGAGAAATGACTGCAGCGGTTCCGCACAGACCGCATTCATCAAATTCCGGAAGTTCGGTCAGCGGAATTTCACGCTCTTCCACCTTCATGCCGAGATAGTGCTCTGCAACGTATTCCAGAGAACGTCTTGTGACGGATGGAAGGATAGAAGGAGATTTTACTGTAACAAAGGTATTGCCCTTGATGAAGATAATGTTGGCGCCGCCGGTTTCCTCAACCTTTGTTCTGGTGGCTGAATCCGGATACAGGTTCTCGTTGAAACCTTCCTTGTGAGCTGTGACGATTGCATGCAGTGACATTGCGTAGTTCAGTCCTGCCTTGATGTGGCCTGTTCCACGTGGTGCAGCACGGTCAAAATCGGAAATCTTGATACGGACAGGTTTTGCACCGCCCTTGAAGTACGGGCCAACTGGAGTTGTCAGGATACGGAACTGATATTCTTTTGCCGGAGCAACGCCGATAACTGCACTTGAACCGAACATGTAAGGACGAATATAAAGAGTTGCACCGGAACCGTAAGGCGGAACCCAGCTCTCATTTGCCTTGATGACCTTCAGAACGGCATCAATAAAACGATCCTTCGGAAATGGAGGCATTTCCAGACGCTCTGCAGAATTGATCATACGCTCTGCGTTGAGGTCCGGACGGAATGTCACAATTCTTCCATCTTTGGTTGTATATGCCTTCAGGCCTTCGAATACGGACTGAGAGTACTGAAGAACGCCGGCACATTCGGAAATGGTGACTGTGTGATCTGAGGTAAGTTCACCGTCGTCCCACTTTCCATCCTTATAATTGGAAACATAACTTTTATCAGTTTTGTGATAGGAGAAATCCAGATTTCCCCAATCAATATTCTGTTTTTCCATAAGAAAACCTCCATTGAATTGTTTCTCTAATTATATCGCGGTACTTTAAGGAATTAAAGTAGTAAATCCCACAAAACGCATGGCATCAGGGTTTATCTTTACGGATTCTCTGCATATAGGCAATATAGCAGATGAAAGCGATAACGGTAACAGCCAGGCAGACAATCGAAACGATCCGTACGTTTGGCAGGATGAATCCCTGCAGCAGCTCTGCAATCAGAAGAACGATGCAGAAGATAAGCGTCGCTTTATTCATTTTGTCGCGGTCATACATCTTATCGAATTCATCAGCGCGATTTCCGTTAAAGAAATTCAGCAGTACATCACTTTTTCCAAACGCAAACATGACAATAAAAAGGACCAGGAGTATCAGAATGATCCAGTCAAATGCTCTTTCCACGCGAATATCCTCCTTTCACTTTTTTCGTACGGTGCCTATTTTAAACGAAAATGGATGGAAAAGGAAGAGGAAAGGAAAAGCATATGCCAGGATGATC
>CAYYEB010000155.1:0-4788 GCA_964470725.1 uncultured Lachnospiraceae bacterium
GTGGAGGATAAGCTGATTCCGGCAGCGGAAGAACTGATTGCCACATTCAAGAAACTGGAAGCGGAAAATAAGGGAATCGTCAAGTCCGGACGTACACATCTGCAGGATGCGGTTCCGATCGACTTTGCACAGGAAATTTCCGGCTGGAGATCTTCCCTTGAGAAGGATGTGGAATTCCTGAAGACGGCCGTCGAGCCGCTGAAGAGACTCGCTTTGGGCGGCACGGCAGTAGGAACGGGACTCAATGCGCCGAAGGGATTTGATGTAAAGGTCGCTGAAGAAGTTTCCAAGCTTACCGGCAGAGAATTCAAGACAGCTGAAAATAAGTTCCATGCACTGACCAGCAAGGATGAGATCGTATTTGCACACGGCGCAGTCAAGGCAATGGCAGCGGATATGATGAAGATCGCAAATGATGTCCGCTGGCTCGCTTCCGGTCCGCGTGACGGCCTGGGAGAGATCACGATTCCGGCCAATGAGCCTGGATCTTCCATCATGCCGGGCAAGGTCAATCCGACACAGTGCGAACAGGTCACCATGGTGGCAGTTCAGATTGTCGGCAATGACGCTGCAATCGGAATGGCAGCGACACAGGGCAACTTCGAACTTAATGTATTCATGCCGGTGATCGCTTACAACTTCCTGCAGTCTGTACGTCTTCTGTCCGAGTCCATCGTATCCTTTGACAAGAAGTGCGCAGTCGGCATTAAGGCGAATAAGGACAAGATGCATCACAATCTGTACAACAGCCTGATGCTTGTAACGGCCCTGAATCCTTACATCGGTTACGAGAAGGCCGCAAAGACTTCTCAGCTTGCCTTTAAGGAGAATATTTCCCTGAAAGAAGCCTGCGTCAAGCTCGGTTTCCTGACACCGGAGAAGTTTGACGAAGTCTTCCATCCGGAACAAATGGTATAACGCTGTCAGAAGGACATTCTGTCAGAGAAGGTGTCTGCGCACAAAGTAAGTGCGGCAGACACCATTGTTTCGAAGACAAAGTGTCCATGACGGATAGCGATATATATTTTCCACAGCGAAACATCTGTTTCGCACCTGAAAGGAGAAACGTATGGTTTACAGCTATTTTCCAGGCTGCACGCTGAAGAATAAGGCCAAAGACCTGGATGAATACGGACGGAAGTCCGCAGAAGCGCTGGGATTCACTCTGGAGGAAATTCCGGAATGGCAGTGCTGCGGCGGCGTCTATCCGATGAACCGCGATGAAGTGGCGGTGAGACTGAGCTCTGTTCGTGCTCTTGCCTATGCCAACGAGCATCAGCAGGAACTCGTCACGATGTGCTCGGCCTGTCACAATGTCATCAAGCAGGTCAACAACGACATGGCCAATGACGAGTACATTTCCACTCATGCCAACAACTATCTGAAGTCTGACGGCATTGAATATCACGGCGAGACCAAGGTGGTTCATTACCTGGAAGTCCTTCGCGATGAGGTCGGATATGACAAGGTTAAGGCAGCCGTGAAGAATCCGCTGAAGGGACGGAAGATCGGTGCATATTACGGATGTCTTCTGCTTCGTCCGTCGGATGTCATGGCAATGGATAACTCCGAAAATCCTACGATCATCGAGGATCTGATCAAAGCCATGGGAGCTACTCCGATCGTTTACGCCCAGAGAAATGAGTGCTGCGGCGGATACCTGACACTGGAGGATAAGAACATCCCGGCCGAAAGAGCCCATGCCATTTTGAAAAATGCGAAGGAACAGGGCGCTGATGAAGTGATTACGGCATGTCCCCTTTGCTACTACAACTTAAAGAAACATTCCGAAGGAACCGGTGTGACGGTCAGATACTTCACGGAAGTCCTTGCGGAAGCACTTGGCGTAAAGGAGGAAAGCTGATGGCCTCTAATTACGACGTGACAAAAGAAGAAATTGTGGAAATCGCCGGAATGAATCCGCTGCGCTGCATGAGATGCGGCAGATGTTCCGCGACATGTCCTTCTTTTGACAATATGGAATATCATCCGCATCAGTTCGTCGCAATGGTCGAACGCGGAGAAATCGATAAATTGATGAAGAGCGACAGCATCTACAAGTGCATGTCCTGCATGGCATGTATCGAAAGATGTCCTCGTCAGGTAAAGCCGGCCAGACTGATTGAAGCCGTTCGTCTCGCGGTCATCCGCAAGCAGGGACAGAATCATCTGACACCGGACGATATCCCGGCACTGCTTGATCCGGATCTTCCGCAGCAGGCACTTGTCAGCGCATATCGGAAATTCACGAAGTAAAGGAGAAAGACAATGCAAAGAATTGGCGTATTTGTTTGCCACTGCGGTACAAACATTGCCGCGACGGTTGATGTGGCGGCCGTGGCAGAGGCAGCGAAGAGCGTACCGGGTGTCGTTTTCTCTACCGACTATATGTATATGTGCTCTGAAGCAGGCCAGAACCTCGTCAAGGATTCGATCAAAAAGTACAATCTGACGAACGTTGTCATCTGTTCCTGTTCTCCGCGTATGCATGAGAAGACATTCCGTGCAGCAGCTGAATCTGTCGGACTGAACCCGTACATGGTGGAAATCGCAAATATCCGTGAGCAGTGTTCCTGGGTTCACAGAGACAAGAAGGAAGGCACTGAGAAGGCCATCATGCTGATGAAGGCTGCCTGTGCCAAGACAACTCTGAATACACCTCTGACACCAGGAATGCTTCCTGTTACCAAGAGAGCACTTGTCATCGGCGGCGGTATTGCCGGTATGCAGGCAGCTCTGGATATTGCGGAAGCCGGTTATCCGGTTGATATCGTCGAGCAGAAGCCGACCATCGGCGGAAAGATGGCACAGCTCGACAAGACCTTCCCGACACTTGACTGCTCATCCTGTATCGTAACCCCGAAGATGGTGGATGTCGGACAGAATGACAAGATTCACATCTACTCCTATTCCGAAATCGAGGAAGTCAAGGGCTACATCGGAAATTTCGATATTAAGATCCGCAAGAAGGCACGCTATGTCGATGAGACAAAGTGCACGGGCTGCGGACTGTGCTCCGAGAAGTGTCCTATGAAGAAGGTCCCGAACGAATGGAACCTGAACTTTGATACACGTTCCTGCATCTACATTCCGTTTGCACAGGCCGTTCCGAAGGTCGCAACAATCGATCCGAGATACTGCCTGAAGCTCAATAAGGGCAAATGCGGAATCTGCTCCAAGGTCTGCGGCGTCGGTGCCATCAATTATGAAGCAAAGGATGAAATCATTGAGGAGAAATACGGCGCAATCGTCGTGGCAACAGGTTACGAGATTTCCGATATTTCCAAATATGATGAATATGCATATGCACAGAGCCCGGATGTGGTGACATCTCTTGAGTATGAACGTCTCATGAGCGCTTCCGGCCCCTTTGACGGCAACCTGCAGCGTCCATCCGATCACAAGAGACCGAAGACCATCGTATTTGTACAGTGCGTCGGCTCCCGTGAGGAAAATTCCTGCAAGGGAGGCAAGGAGTACTGCTCCAAGGTCTGCTGCATGTATACTGCAAAACATGCGATCCTGACCAAGGACCATTATCCGGATACAGATATCTATGTCTTCTACATCGACGTCCGTACACCGGGCAAGCTGTTCGATGAATTCTATCGCCGTGCGGTAGAGCAGTACGGTGTGCACTACATCAAGGGTGCGGTCGGAAAGGTTACACCGAACAAGGAAACCGGCAAGCTCGAAGTGCAGGGTTATGACATGATCCTCAACGAGCAGCTGCATATTAATGCCGACATGGTCGTGCTTGCGGCAGCGGTAGAGCCGAGCCACAGCGCAAGACATCTGGCAACGATGCTGACAACTCCGATGGACAACAACGACTTCTTTACAGAAGCTCATGCAAAGCTGCGTCCGGTGGAATCCGCGACGGCAGGTATCTTCCTTGCAGGTATGGCACAGGGTCCGAAGGATATTCCGGAAACGGTTTCCCAGGCATCTGCGGCAGCGGCCAAGGTTCTCGGTGTTCTGAGCAAGGATCAGCTGGTCGGCAACCCGTGTATCGCTCATCCGGACGAATGGATGTGCAACGGCTGCGGTCAGTGTGCAGGCGTCTGCCCGTATGGCGCAATTACCTACGTCGAGAAGGATTTCAAGATGCCGAACCGTACAATCAAGAAGCGTCGTGTGGCTCAGGTCAATGAAGCGGTCTGCCAGGGCTGCGGTGCATGTACCGTTACCTGCCCGTCCGGAGCTATGGATCTGAGAGGCTTCACCAACAGTGAAATCATGGCGGAGGTAGATGCATTATGTCAGTAAATGAAACAAAAGAATTTCAGCCGAAGATTATCGCATTCTGCTGTAACTGGTGCTCTTATTCCGGTGCTGACCTTGCGGGAACAAACAGACTGAGTTATCCGACCAACGTTAAGATCATTCGTGTTCCCTGCTCCTGCAGAATCAACCCGATGTTCGTACTCCGCGCATTTCAGAGAGGCGCCGACGGTGTGATCATCTGCGGATGCCATCCGGGCGACTGCCATTACAGTACAGGAAACTATCACACAAGAAGACGTATGACGCTCCTCTTCTCCATGCTGAATTATCTCGGCATCGAGAGCGCAAGAACCCGTGTGGAATGGGTATCCGCTGCAGAGGGTCAGAGATTCGTCGATGTGATGGATGACTTCGTAGCCAAGGTAACAGAGCTTGGTCCGAACAGAAGACTGGAGGATTTAAGATGCAAGAAGAACTGATAAAAAGAGCCTGCGAGCTTCTGGAAGACGGTACCGTGAACCGTGTGCTCGGCTGGCAGAAAGGCCAGTTCGTCTACGATAT
>CAYYEB010000156.1:0-4708 GCA_964470725.1 uncultured Lachnospiraceae bacterium
TATGCTGCCAAGAAAGCAACATTAGTATAAGCTGATTAAACAAATTCGATGCTATATCCGGCCGTCGAATCCTGAAGCAGTCCCTTGATCAGTGTCTGTGCTGTTGCATTCGCATTTTCCAGAAGTCCGCTGCTTTCTGCTGCCTTTCTTGCATCTTCTTCCGCCAATGCCTCTGCTCTGTCAGAATCCTTTTTCGAATCTGTGTTGAATAAAGCGATTTTCTGATCGTGGTATTCCACTGAATTTGGATCTACTTTTACGCTGAAAATTTCTGCTTCAGGAAGTCTCAATATGATCTTCCGGTTATCCGGGTCCGTTTTTACAACTTCGATTTTCTTTACATCGATGCCCGCCGTAACTTGGGCCTTATAGGTAATCGTGAAGTCTCCTTTTGTCAGCACCGGAATTCCTTCATCCGTATATTCGCTATAGCCTTCCTGTGTCAAGCTTTGTGTTACGAGTGTGCTTTCATTAGATAATTTCTGTGAAATATACTCACTTGTGATTTTGGGAGTATCCTTATGCCCTTTCCACAGGTATCCTCCAAAGGTGCAAACAACGGCTACGATTGCAACAATTATTATGGTTCTGAAAACGGATTTTGCTTTTTTCATTATTTCGTCCTCCCAAACAATTTTGTGAGCTCTTATATATTTGTAATATGCCGTATTGCATCTATATCGTCAAGAGTGCTTTTTGCTTTCACAAGGAACAGGACCGTCTGTTCAATGATCTATACTGCCCTTATTTACAGTTCATAAAAATATAAGTAAAATATTTCCCATGAAGCAAACCGGTTTACAAAGCAAATTTGCACACATTTACGTAGAACAGAATATTCAGCACAGGGAACGGCTGCAGAAGGTCCTTTCGCATTTTCCGAATGCCAAAGTGATACCGATCGGGCACTATAAGGATGTCTTCAACCGTTCTCATCAGAATTTTATGCTGCAGCACAGGACCCAGAACCTGATTCTTGCCGAGAAGAAAGGGCAGCTCGTCTATCCCGGAGCGCCCGTCTGCCAGAGTTTCGGAAATGAGCACTTTTATTACACTTCCTCGGTAATGAACTGCATTTTCGACTGTGAATACTGTTATTTAAAGGGAATGTATCCCTCAGGAAACCTTGTCATCTTTCTGAATCCGGAAGATATTTTCAAAGAGGTGGAAGAGCTGCTGAAAATGCATCCGGTCTATCTGTGCATTTCCTACGATACGGATCTGATGGCTCTGGAACATGTACTGGGATATGTACAGCTGTGGTCGGAGTTTGTCGCCAATCATCCGACTCTCACCATCGAAGTGCGCACAAAGAGCGCGGATACGTCCTGCTATCAAAATTTCACCCTGTCAGAGCGCTGTATTCTGGCCTATACTCTGTCGCCCGATTCCGTGACAGAGTCTTTTGAGCACGGGAGCGGGAACCTGTCCGCCCGCATTCGTGCGGCGCAAACAGCTATGAATCTCGGATTTCCGGTGCGTCTTTGCTTTGATCCGATGATCTATGTTCCCGGATGGGAAGAAAAATACGCGGAAATGCTGGATCAGGTGACAGATACACTCCCCATGGAGCAGGTGCGGGATGTGAGTGTCGGAAGCTTTCGGATTTCAAATGAATACCTGAAGGCAATGCGAAGGGCTATGCCCGATTCGGCGGTCGTACAGTTCCCGTATGAAAGTTATCATGGCTACTATCAGTATCCGAAAGGGCTTGAGGCGAAAATGCAGGATTTTCTTGTGGAGCAGCTGAGGATGGTTGTGCCGGGGGAGAAAATTTTTCTGTGGGATTAATCGGCGTTTCTGTCCAGGCCTGACTTTCAGCTGACGGGACTCAGGTTATGGCCTGTTGTTCCGGGACGCTCCCGCTCGCTCGTTCTCGCAACAGTTCTAAATTCATGCTGCGCCTAAAGGCTTGCATTCATTAAGAACTGGCGGAACTCGGACGCCCGGAACAATCAGGCCAGAACCTGAGTCCCTGTATGTATAAAAAGTGACCAAAAGCAATGAGGTGAAAAATGAGTCGAAGAATAACGACACGGCCAGCTGCCATCGTCACAGGTGCCTCCCATGGAATCGGCCAAGCGATTTCAAAAACAGTATTGTCCCTGGGATATGAAGTTTACGGATTCGGAAGACATTTTGAAGCACAAAAATACAGCAGGGACAATAGTGAAGATCTGACCCGATCTGACGCTCAGGCTTCTCCGTCTCATTTTCATCCGGTGGAGGGGGATCTTCTCGATACAGACTGGCTGACGGAAGAAGTGAAAAAGATTATGAAAGCCGAACCGGAAATCCGCGTGCTCGTCAATAATGCCGGCTGTGCATGGTATGGACTGCACGAAGAGCTGAATGCAAAAGAGATTTCCGCCATGGTGCGGACGAATCTTGAGCTTCCGATGGTTCTGACACAGATGCTCCTGCGCAGGCTGAAGGCCTCTCAAGGTTATGTCATCAATATTGCGTCTGTCACGGCAAATGAAGCCGCTCCCCGCGGGGCTGCTTACGGTGCCACAAAGGCCGGCTTACTCAGTTTCAGCCGGTCCCTTTTTGCGGAAAATCGGAAATACGATCTTAAAGTATCCTGTATTCTTCCGGATCTGACCGATACGGATCTCTATCGAAATGCAGATTTCAAACCATCCGAAGATCCCGGATACTCTCTCGATCCACAGGATGTGTCCGGCGCGGTAAGGTATATTCTGACCCAGCCGGAAGGCGTCGTTATTCCGGAACTTATGCTGCGGCCCCAAAAGAATCGAATTATACGTCGATCCTTCAATTCGCTCGATCATCGATGCAGCTGAAACTCTCTGAAGGAAATTCTCAGCAAGCGTGCGAAATCTCAAAGGGATTGTGCCGTCAGGTTTTCGGAAATCATCAGCGCAATCTTCATTTCCACGGCGTCGTCAAATTTTCGAAGATCAAGTCCCGTCTCCTGATGAACTTTTTCCAGACGATAGACCAGAGTATTCCGATGCACATATAACTGACGTGCCGTCTCTGAAACATTCAGGTTATTGTCAAAAAAAGCATTGACAATGGCAAGAGTCTCCTCATCAAGGCTGATGGGCTTGCTGCTGCCGAACAATTCTTTTAAATACAGCCGACACGGTTCCTCCGGAAGATCGTGGATCAGGCGTCCGATTCCCAGCCGATCGTAGCTGAACACACTTTCATTTCCGGAAAATACACGTCCGATTTCCAATGCCAGACACGCCTCCTGATAGGCCTTCGGCATATCACGCAAACTTTCCGCCTTTGTGGAATAGCCTGTCTTAGCGGGGATCATTGCCTCGGTATTCAGCATATCGATCATTGTGTTCCCAAGTGAGCGGTATTTTTCTTCCCCGTCCTTCTCTTTGAATGTTTTGATCAGAACCATGCGCTTTTCGTTGATGATCGTAAAAAGATCGCCGCTTCTGCCAAGAAACAGGTTTCTGATAATGCGTTCCGCACTTTCCACATCCTGTTCGCGGCACTCGATGACATAGAGGATACGTTTTTCGCTCTCTGAAATATGGAAACGCGAGGCTGTCGCATACAGGTCCGTTCCGGCGATATTGCCCTGCACCAGATTCCGGATGAAGCTGGATTTGTCGTACTTTTCACGATAGGCGGATGTCAGCATACGGATTTTCTCCGCGGCCTCTTCGTTGCTCGTGTCATCTTCCGTTCCCTGAGAGGTATTCAGCTGCAGATCCAGGCCGGTCTGCCGTTTCAGTTCTTCAAGTGCCTGTGTAAGTTTCTGAGATGTTGCCATAGTTGCTCTCCTAATTTATCTCTGCAACGGTCGGTCACGGGATTGGAGTGTCTGCTTTCAGCTCAGACGTCGTCCCCCTCAGCTGTTCGTACTAGGCTCTGCCGGCGCGCTGATGGCGCTGGGCAATCGCCAAGTTCTCACGATCTTCGGGCTCCTTTGGTCGATTGATCTGAAAGCAGACACCCCACCCCTGCGACCTCTGTCAGGTCAAATGTTGAGACACTCTTCCTTCAGATGCACCAGTTCTTTTTTGCCTTTTGCCCTGTTCTTCGTCGGAAGACTTCCCTTCTTATAAAGTGCGGCCGTCTTTTCTTTCCAGGGAATGTGCGCCGCCCTGCAATACTGCAGAAGCTGATGCATCTGATGCCGCATGGTTTCTGAACAGCACAGGTCCGCCGCAAGTTTTTCTTCAGCCTCAGTTTCAAAAGCAGTGTCAGCTTCATGCCCTTCCGTCGATTTTGCCAGACTACTGCTATCTTTCTTCTGATCCGGCAAAAACACTTTTTCTACTGCACTGATATACCCCAACAATTCCGGAAGCACTTCCCGCACACGCCGATCCACATCCGCTGCTGTCACTTCCGCTCCATTTCCGGTATCGGTTACGACCCGCAGAAAGCTCATCTGGTGAGGCCCTAAAAAGAAGCTGCCGGCCTCATATATGGCGGCAGATTCCATATCATAGAGAACCGTTTCATTATTGCCGAAATGCCCCCCTGATAAGGATCCTTCAGTTTTCATCTGCATTCCAACGGAGGACTGATCTGTTGCCTTCTGCACACTATCGGTATTCCAATTAAGATTATTCTGCAGATCGCCGGAAATCCTGTCTGTTACCTTCTCCATACCTGAAGAAGTACCGTCACCTATCGCTCTTTGTATACCTTCATAGGAATTCAGGACTCTGCTTCCGGTCAGTATTTCCGCTTCCGGAAGAGAAGTTTG
>CAYYEB010000157.1:0-4647 GCA_964470725.1 uncultured Lachnospiraceae bacterium
TGTTCAGTACATCGATTTTATGCTCAGTCAGATAATTTTCAACATTTTCTATCTGAGCATCATTCAAATGAAAGTCCTTCAGATAATTCACGATTTCATCGTGTTCCAGAACATTTTTGCTTTTGCCGGCGATCTGAATTAATTCATTTACTTTTTTCAGAATTTCTTTATTTTTTGCTTCATCCATTCTTCTGCTATCACTTTCATTTTAGGATCATGATAGTAATGTATCACAAGTACGTTTTCTTTCAAACAATAACATTAGGGAAATGCTGATGAAATCAACATTTCCCTGAATAGAGGAGGTACGTTTCCCATGTGTATTTATTTATCGGTATTCTTTTTGCATATTGCTTTTATGATTTCATCACCTTCCGACGATCCGTCCTTCACGGAACACAAAATTGCGCATCTGCATATTTTTCAGCATTTCAGATGGAAATACATCTTCAATTCTGTGAATGTCTTCCTGTGTCAGGTCAAGTGAAAGGGCATCTATCGCATCCTGAAGATGTTCTTTTCGGGTGGTTCCGATCAGGATACTCATATCAGGATTCTTGGCATAGACGTAGGCCTGTGCAAGTTTTTCTACCGTTGTATTCTTTTCGTTTGCCAGATCGCGAAGTCCTCCCAGCAGCTGATTCTTAAATTCAGGAGGGAAATCGGCTCTTTGCCAGACCGGTGAACTTTCCGAGAGCAGGCCGTGGCAGAGTACACCAAACGTGATGGTGTCAATGCCATTTTTTCTCGCGGTGGCGAGCACACCGTTATGTTCAATGGTTCGGTGAGCAAGTGAGTAATCCAGCTCCACCATCTTTATCGGATGTACCTTGGCAGCCCGTTCCAGATTTTCAGCGGACAGCTGCGTCAGGCCGATGCTGCGGATGTAACCTTCCTGTTCACACTCTTCCAGTGACTTTATCAGATCTTCCACAGGAACCGCCTCATCCATTCTTGCCGGTTCGTACAGATCAACATAATCGACACCAAGTCTGTGAAGAGAATAAGCAAGATGCGCCTTGACATTGAAGGGGTTCACATCGAGTCCGTAAATGCCGCCTCCCGGCTTTGGCAAAACGCCGAATTTGACGGACAGAAAATACCGGTCACGCGGTACGTCCTTTAAGGCTTCCCGGAGAACCAGTTCGCTTTCACCGCCGCCGTAGAACTCTCCTGTATTGAACATCGTAATGCCATGGTCAAGTGCATAGTGAATAGTTTCAATAGATCTTTCCTTATTTGAAAGATTCATTCCCATGCATCCAAGGCCCAGCCTTTTTATATCTGTCATAGTAAATGATCCCTGCTTTCCATTAGATTTTCTATGGTTCCATTAAGATACGGAAAAAATGCCTGCTGAATTATTCAACCACATTTGTTTCGAAACGATGATCCGGAATTTCACGAACCGGATATGTTTCGTCTGTTTTGCCGAGAATCAATGAACCAAGAGCCGTATAGCCTTCAGGTATACCAAGTTCTCTCTTGAAATCTTCATTCATGTCGATGGCGACAGTGGCTCCGTAAATGATGCATGCGCCAACATTTTCTTCTACCGCCGCAAGAGACATATTCTGAAGGATAAAGCCTGGATCGGCAGAGGTGACTTTTTCATTTCCCGGATCCTTAATGGAGAAAATGATCATCATAGGAGCGCCATAGGTTGGCTTTATTCCATCCTTATGAAACATTTTGGCGGCATTTTGATCAATTTTGTCCATCATCTTTCTGCCCTTGACAATTGTCATATGCACTGTATGATAGCGTCCTCCGCCGACGGGCGCGGCATATGCTGCTTTCAAAATGTGATCGAGCTGCTCATCACTGATCATTTCACCGGTAAAATTTCTGACGGATTTTCTCCGTTTCATTGCTTCTGTTAATTCCATAGATAATCTCCTTTCTCTCTTACATCAAAGCGTATTATAGTGTCGCTTCCGACAAGCGTCAAGAAAATTCAGATTATTTCTTTATATCATTTCCGCATCAGTGTTCCATTTCCGCTTCCTTCACAGCCGCGATTTCTCTGCGGTATCCCTCATCGTCATTGGGGGTCTCCAGAATAAACGGTCGCCCCTGAAGCCTCGGATCACGAACCATATTTATCAATGCCTTCATTCCGATTTTGCCCTGTCCGAGCTTTTCATGACGGTCCTTGTGGGAGCCGCAGGGATTCTTACTGTCGTTCAGGTGAACAGCATAGAGTCGGTCAAGGCCGATCACCTCATCGAACTCTTTCAGAACTCCATCCAGATCGTGCACAATGTCATAACCTGCATCCCAGATGTGGCAGGTATCCAGGCATACCCCCAGCCTGTTCTGTAGCTTAGGCTGAACCAGATCAAGAATCGCTTTTAATTCTTCAAAGGACCTGCCTACTTCAGTACCTTTTCCGGCCATCGTCTCCAGAAGAACGATTGTCGTTTGTTCCGGTTTCAAAGTCTCATTCAGCACATCCGCTATCATTTCGATTCCTTTTTCTGCGCCAAGGCCGGTATGTGAGCCCGGATGAAAGTTCATATAATTTCCCGGGAGCAGCTCCATGTCTTTTAAATCTTCGGCGAATATCTGCTTGGAATATTCACGGATATCCGGTTTTGCGCTGCACAGATTCATCGTATAGGGTGCATGCGCAACCAGCTTTCCGAACTTTTCCTTTTTCAAAAAGGAATTCAAAGACTCCACATCCTTCGGATCCTTTTTCTTCGCCTTCCCGCCTCTCGGATTCCTGGTGAAGAAGGCGAATGTATTGCCACCCAGATCCTTTTCGTGAAGGCCCATTGCCTGATAGCCTTTTGAAATTGATACGTGATTTCCGATATAAATCATGCCTTCCTCCGGTCTTTCCTCTTAGAAGAACATTCTTCAATTGTCTGTTGGAATATAAAAAATTCCAACAGAAGAAATGGCAGACCATTTCTTCTGTTGGCGGGGGAAATTATATAAACAGGCTCATGTCCGATAATTCAGCATTTCCAAGAAAGGTGGATACGCCGCCATATTCGAGACCATCAATCAGTTCCTCTTTTTTGATTCCCATGATTTCCATTGACATCTGGCAAACGATAATGCGTACGCCATGATCAATGGCGGACTGAATCAGGTCTTCGATCGAAGTGATATTGTGCTTTTTCATAATCGCACGGATCATCTTCGGACCGGCACCACCCATATTCATATGGGAAAGCGGCAGCTTCTTTGTGCCGCGTGGCATCATAGCGCCAAACATTTTTTCAATGAAATTCTTTTTGACATGAACTTTCTTCGGTTTTCTCAGAACGTTAAGCCCCCAGAAGGTAAAAAACATTGTGACAGGGCGTCCCATAGCGGCAGCACCATTAGCCATAATAAAAGCGGCAATTACCTTGTCCAGATCGTCATCAAAGACAACAAAATTTTTCCCATGCGGAGTGTCACTGACCTGTACCGATTTCCCCTCAGCTGCCGCCTGCTTCTTGGAATCCTGCGTTTTCGTAAGCCAGGCATCGATAACTCCGTCTTTTGTTTCAAGGGAATCTAATGTATTACCTGTTCTTTCGCACCATACTTTAATATCCGAACAGAATGCATCCTCCGTGGCCTGCACATGGAATCTTGTTCCGTCGGCTTCTGCCCGAAGAGTGTCTCCGACTTTTACGATCGGACCTGGACATTTCAGACCTTTCGCATCAATTTCCACCACTTTAGGCTGAGGATCCGGAGAAATATGAGGAGATTGAACAGGAGTATTCTCTTGCGTCTTGTGTTCCGGATCCGATTTTGCCTTTTGAATAGCCCGATATCCGCCGTCCACATTTGTGACATTATATCCCCGGTCGGCAAGAATTTCCGCGACCTGCTCCGAAAAGTCGCCATGCGTACAATATACATACACCGGCTTATCTTTGGGAATACTATCCAGACCAGAAGGAAATTTACTGAACGGAATGTTGAGTGCTCCCGGAATGCTGTCAATGATTAGTTCATCCGGTTCTCTCAGATCCACAAGTGTGACATTTTTCTTGTCGAGGTGCAAAAAGTCCTGAGCTGATATTCTTTGAAAACTGTCTTCGTTATTTGCCATCAGTGCCCTCCAATCTATTTTCATACAATCTTAATATGAAATATATGTTTTAAACAAGTATATGAAATCAGATTGAAAAGTCAATCAGAAAAATGAAGTGCCGTTTTTCTATTTTTCACATAAAAAATGGAGTATGGACGCAAAGTCCATGCTCCACGAATACGATTCTATGCAACAAAGCTTATAGTGCAGTGAATTTACTTCTCTTGGAAAAGCTCGATTGCCTCTTCGGCTTTCCTCTAATTATTTTATTAAAAGGCGAGTTTGGTTACGACCCGCACCGAATCTGCCACGTTCTCTTCAAATTTCCGGGCATCTGTCGGCTTTCCGACGATTGTGCCGTAATGAACCGGAATGGCCACCTTGGGCATGATCTTATTCACAAAATTTGCAGCCTCCCTGGCGTTCATCGTAAACGTTCCTCCGATTGGAACGAACACGACATCAGCTTCAACAGCTTCTCCTTCAGGAATATCATCGATATCACCGGTATCATACAGTTTGCTTTCCTCAAGAGTGATCACATAACCCAGCCATCCGCTCTTTTTCTTATGCATTGGCTTATGGATGTTATAGGCCGGAAC
>CAYYEB010000158.1:0-4553 GCA_964470725.1 uncultured Lachnospiraceae bacterium
AATTAAATCGGTATTATATTATCAAAATGACGTAAGTAATCGCACATTTCCCCTCATTTTTTCAAATAACTTACGTTTGAAAATTTCTCTTGAAAAATTTGTTCAATTATGTATAATTATTTTTGTTGCCGATGTGGCTCAGTTGGTAGAGCAACGCATTCGTAATGCGTAGGTCGTCAGTTCGAGTCTGACCATCGGCTGAAAGCGGAAATCCAATTGGATTTCCGCTTTTTTTATAAAAAAATACCCGGTAGTATGACCATCCTGTCATATACCGGGTATTGTATAATACTATGAAATGCGCAGAGCACAAAATGAGTTTCAATTTTCTATTACAGTTCTTTTACCATTTCATCTTTTTCTTTTCTTTGTGTATGTCTTGGAGACGGCACACCATCCTTAGCGGCATATCCTGTCGGGAAAAGAGCAATCAGTTCATAATCCTCCATTTCCGGAAACAGTTCTTTCATCTTCGGAGCATCAAAGGATCCGACCCATGTCGATGCCAGACCAAGATCCTCTATTTCCAGCATCATCTGTGTTGCCACAATTGAAGCATCCACTTCCGCAAAGGGCTTTCCGTCATATTTTCTTACCCAGCCTTCGTCCTTTTTCGCTCCAATGGCAAAAATCACTTTTGTCTCAGAGACAAACGGAAATTTTGTGCAGGAATAGACCTTCTGCAATGCCTCATCGGATTTCATTACCCAGATACGAACCGGCTGCTTATTTACGGCTGTCGGCGCATCAAGACCTGCCTCAAGTATCTTCTCGATCTTCTCCGGTTCCACCTCCTGATCAGAAAAGCTTCTGCAGGAATACCGTTCCTTTGTCAATGATAAAAAGTCTTTCATCTTCTATCCACCTTTCTCAACTCTTTAACCACGCCTAAACGTTCCGGGGAGCGTTATAGAAGTGGTGTGCGCTCGCAATTTATCAAACAATTCGAGTTCGTTCCCGTCCTAAAGAACGCAGAAATATCGTAACCTGTAGTCTCTCATGTAGTTATCACTACTACATTTACATCATTTTTTTCCTGTGATAAAATCACATAAGTTATAAATAGTATGATGACATTGGGATCAAAACGTTTTTGGCCCTGATATCATCATATTATATCACAGAAGACAGATAAAACACCCACAGTCTTTATGAGGTACATATGAAAGTCGCAATTGTTACAGACACAAACAGTGGGATGCAGCCGGAGGATGCCAGGGAGCACGGCATCCATCTCCTCCCAATGCCGGTCATTATCGACGGCAAAGAATATCTTGAGCATATAAATATTTCATATGATGAGTTTTACCATGCTCTTGAAACAGATTCAGACGTACATACATCACAGCCTGCCGCAGGTTCGGTCATCGATCTCTGGAACAAACTTCTGAAGGATTATGATCAGATTGTTCATATTCCTATGTCAAGCGGACTTTCCGGATCCTGCCAGAGTGCAAAGCTGTATGCGGAAGACTTTGACGGAAAAGTCGAAGTTGTGGATAACCAGAGAATTTCCGTCACACAGCGTCAGTCCGCTCTCGATGCCAAGGTCATGGCCGACAATGGAGCAACCGCTAAGGAAATCAAGGAAAAGCTTGAAGAGACAAAATTCCAGTCACACATCTATATTATGCTGGATACTCTGAAGTATCTGAAAAAGGGAGGCCGTGTCACACCGGCGGCCGCCGCGCTTGCTTCTGTTCTGAAATTGAAGCCCGTTCTTCAGATTCAGGGAGAAAAACTTGATGCCTATTCCAAGTCCCGCGGCATCAAGTCTGCCAAGAAAATCATTACAAATGCCGTCATGGAAGGCGTGGAAAAAGAATTCGGAGGAGTGAAAGCCAATCCGCCAGGAGCCTGGATCGGTATGGCTCATACCAGAAACCTTGAAGCGGCAGAAGAATATCGTACGGAACTTCAGCAGGTATTTCCGGGATTCCAGATTCATCTGGACGAGCTTCCCATGAGCATTGCGGTTCACACGGGACCTGGAACTCTGGCAGCCACATGTACGGCAGTACTTCCGGAAGGAATGCAGTATCCGAAGGCTTAACTTCAAATATTTCAAAAGGTACTGAGCAACTGTCACGTTCACCGTCAAAACATATCCCCTGGCCCTCAAAATCGTTTTTGATTCGGGACCAGGGGATAGTTTTGCCGGAGAACATTCCTATGCGCCAAAACAGTATTGGTTATAAATCAAGTATCGAATGAGCAGGAGAAAAATATATGTCCCGGCCCTCAAAATCGTTTTTGATTCGGGTCCGGGACATATATTTTTCTCCTGCTCATGACAACTGAAAAAGCTTAAGATACATGTGCAAAAGCACAGACTCATGCCTTTTCCTGATTCTGCTCGTTAATGTAATTGACAAGTCCTTCCGCTGAAATAATTTTCTGCATAAACGGCGGGAACGGTTGTGCCTGATAGGTCTTGCCGGTCGTATGATCGGTAATGACGCCTGTGTCAAAATTGACTTCCACGTCGTCGCCGTCATTGATCTCTCTTGCCGCAGCAGGGCATTCCATGATCGGAAGTCCGATGTTGATGGCATTTCTGAAGAAAATGCGTGCAAAAGTTTCGGCAATGACACAGCTGATTCCGGCTGCCTTAATGGCAATCGGAGCATGCTCACGTGATGAACCGCAGCCGAAGTTTTTGACACCTACCATGATATCTCCCGGCTTTACTCTCTGCGTAAATGTCGGATCGATATCCACCATGCAGTGTGAAGCCAGTTCCTTCGGATCCTGGGCGGCCAGATATCTGGCCGGAATGATGACATCCGTATCAATATTATCTCCGTATTTAAATACTTTTCCATGTGCATTCATATTACAGTTCCTCCGGTGATGAAATTTTTCCGGTTACGGCCGAAGCAGCTGCAACCGCAGGACTTGCAAGATAAATCTCAGAGGTGGTATCCCCCATGCGGCCGATGAAGTTGCGGTTCGTTGTGGAGACGCATCTCTCATGTGCCGCAAGAATTCCCATATAGCCGCCAAGACATGGTCCGCAGGTCGGTGTGGAAACAACCGCTCCCGCTTCAATGAAAGTCTTTAAAAGTCCCTCTTCCATCGCCTGAAGATAGATTGCCTGCGTTGCCGGAATTACAATGACACGAAGCCCTTTCTTCACATGTCTTCCTTTCAGAATTTCCGCAGCCTGTCTTAAATCACTGATTCGCCCGTTCGTGCAGGATCCGATCACAACCTGATCAATAGCGATATCTCCGACCTCGGAGATCGTTCTGGTATTGCTCGGGAGATGCGGGAAGGAAACCGTCGGTTCCAGCTCATCAAGATTGATCGTCACTTCCCGTTCATATTCCGCATCCGGATCCGCAGTATAGACTTTCGGAGTCCGTACGGCATGTGCCTTCGTATATTCTTCCGTCTTCTCATCAATCGGGAAAATACCGTTCTTGGCACCTGCCTCAATTGCCATATTGGCAATCGTAAAACGATCATCCATGGTAAGCTGTGAGATACCGTCTCCGACAAATTCCAGCGACTTGTACAACGCTCCATCCACGCCGATCTCTCCGATCAGATGTAAAATAACATCCTTTCCGGATACATACGGCTTAAACTTTCCGGTCACATTCACACGAATCGCAGAAGGAACCTTGAACCAGGCCTTTCCTGTAGCCATGCCGGCCGCCATATCCGTTGAACCGACACCTGTGGAGAATGCCCCCAGTGCTCCATAGGTACAAGTATGGGAATCCGCACCGATTACAAGATCTCCACCGACAACAAGGCCCTTTTCCGGGAGAAGTGCATGTTCAATGCCCATTTCTCCGACATCATAATAATTGGTGATATTATATTTTTTCGAAAACTCACGGCAGCACTTTGTATTTTCCGCAGATTTGATGTCCTTATTCGGAACAAAATGGTCCATTACGAGGGCGATTTTGTCCTTATCAAAGACATCCTGTACCGTCATCTTCTTCATTTCCCGGATCGCGACTGGTGATGTGATATCGTTTCCGAGAACAAGATCCAGATTCGCTTCGATCAGCTGTCCGGCTTCCACCTTATCAAGTCCGGCATGATCGGCAAGAATCTTCTGCGACATGGTCATTCCCATATCCGCTCCTCCTTTTTCACACAAGTATAAAGGTATATTACTGTTAGCTTCTAAGTTATGCAGGGTTTCCTATTATGAGACCCTTACACTTTGAGCCACATTGCAGTCAAACTGTTCTTATACGATAAAAAGGACTGCCGCATCGAATGTGACAGTCCTTCTTTTGAACGAAATTGAAGATGATCAGTTGTTGATCAGCTTGTCATCATCACTCCAGCTGTACAGAGAACGAATCCATTCGCCAACCTTCTCTGAAGGATGTTCAGAAGCCTGCTGACGAAGAGCAAGGAAATGAGCCTTGTTGCCCGGTCCCATCTCAAGCAGGAAGTCTTTTGCAAATGTACCATCCTGGATATCGGAAAGAACCTTCTTCATAGCCTTCTTTGTATCTTCTGTGATGATCTTCGGTCCTGTGATGTAATCGCCATACTCAGCAGTATTGGAGATAGAATATCTC
>CAYYEB010000159.1:0-2348 GCA_964470725.1 uncultured Lachnospiraceae bacterium
ATATTGCAGGTGAAAATCTGCATGCTTTCTTGAATGGCGAGAAGCTTAAGCATGTTGTGAATCGAAAGACCGGGTATTGATTTGCAGAAAATGCATGGTCAATGTGTGGCTCTTTTATCATAAGAATCTGTAGCGGTATACAGAGTACGAGCAATTATCGTTGTTTGACTAAGGACTGAAAATGATGTTCGGAAAAAAGAAGAAAATAGTAAAAAAGTCGTATGATCCGGCGGCACAGACACCTATTCTTCACTGCAGCATTTGTAATGGCGAGCAGGTAGCAGGATTTAATAAGATGTCGGAGGCGGACTGCGTGGCAAAACTGATGTAGATGTAACAGGAGTTGATGAAGCAATGAATGCCAGACGAGGATATATTTCAGAGGATGACCGAAACTTTTCGGCTGAAGCGATTCAGATTTTGCGTACAGCTTCCCGTCATGTCTGCTATCTGATCAATGAAGGCTATGATCTGAAGTCAGCATCAACATTCGTCGGAAATCATTTTCTGCTTTCAGAACGGCAGCGGCTGGCACTTGTAAGAAGTGTCGCGACGAAAAAGCAGGTACAGGATCGCCTGGCTAAGAAGAAGTCGATAGCGGATCTTAAAGGTCAGGTTGTCTGGATTGATGGATTCAATGAAATTATTACGCTTGAAGTAATGTTTAGTCGGTCGCTTCTTTTTCGAGGCATGGACAGTGCCATTCGGGATCTGGCGGCACTTCGGGGAACATACCGTCTGATATCGGAAACGAATCGTGCAATAGACGCAATGCTTTCGGTGTTGAACAATGCCGGAGTAAAAAAAGCAATGATTCTTTTGGACCAGCCGGTATCAAATTCAGGAAGACTGAAGACGAGAATAGCGGAAATCGGTGAGAAGTATGATGCTTTATTGGATATTCAGATTCGGAAAGATGTAGACAGGATGTTATATGATAAGGAATTTATCATCACGTCGGACTCCGTTATTTTGGACCATTGCAGAAGTTGGTTTAATCTGACTGAGGGGTGTGCGGATAGAACCGGCACTGAAATATTACAGGTGTGGGAATAAGAAACACATTCGCTCTGGTATGTATGTTTTAGGTATAGGTTGGGTTGCAGAAAGAGATGAGCCATGCTGACCGGGCTTTCATTCGTGATCCGGCATATGGCATCTGCGCACAAAAGAATGATTAGATAACTCTGAATTTGATGAGGAGAATATTAGTTTGAAAATCGTTGATGGTACAAACTACATTCGGCAAGTGAAGGACCTCATTGCTGAATATACGACGGCCCTGGGACGCAATCTGGATTTTCAGGGCATTAAAGAGGAATTGGCGGATCCGGCCAAGAAGTATGCACCTCCCTTCGGCAGAGTTCTGATAGCCCTCGAAAGGGACACGGCCTTAGGAATGGTGGCCTATCACAGACATTCCGCAGAACGCTGTGAGATGAAACGCCTTTACGTAAAGCCAGAATTTAGAGGTCAGCATCTTGGCGAGCAACTGGTTGAACGGATTATTGTAGAAGCAAAAAAGAAAGGTTATCGTGAGATGGTTCTCGATACGCTCCAGCCTATGCATGCAGCGATTGCTGTCTACAAGAAACATGGTTTCATAGAGTGTGAGCCCTATTACAATAATCCGATGTGCGATGTTATATATATGAAGAAAGTTCTTATAAACGGATAAATTCCGGCTTGTATAGGTGTATGCATCAAAAGAATCCGCTTGAGAGTGTCAAAAACCTGAAAAACTGCTGAAACCAGGCGGAATTATGATATTTCGGGTAATGTCAGTGAAACAGTCTCATTGCATGTAAGATATGGTCACCGTAAGATGAGTTCACGGAGGTGATGCTTATGGCAAATGAAGAGAAAAAAGATTTCAATGCGATGCTCCATGACAGCAAAGATATGCCGAAATTTCAGACGATAACCGATGAAAAAAGTATTGAGAAATACGGCGGAAACAGAATGTATTTCGCTCCGCCGGTCGATTATGATGCTGTTATGAAGAAGATACCTTTCGGAAAAGTAACTACGGTTGGTAAGATACGTGAATACTTTGCTCAAAAAACAGGTGCTGATTTTACAGAGCCGATTACAGCGGGCATCTTTGTATCCATTGCTGCGTGGGCAAGTTATCAGAGAAATGGTGAAAACGAAACACCTTACTGGAGAACGCTCAAGACAAATGGTGAGCTGAACGCAAAGTATCCTGGAGGTATACAGACTCAGAAAGAAAAACTGGAATCAGAAGGACATACAATTATTGAAAGAGGAAGAAAGAATATCCGATACTATGTACAGGATTATGAAAAGAGCCTTTTTGATTTGAATTAACTATTCATCGTATAAAT
>CAYYEB010000159.1:2448-4504 GCA_964470725.1 uncultured Lachnospiraceae bacterium
TACAGGATTATGAAAAGAGCCTTTTTGATTTGAATTAACTATTCATCGTATAAATTTGGAAAGGAAAACTATGAGCGAAAAGATGGTGCTCCATCATGGCCGTCCCGACAGCATAGAGGGACGACAAGCCTTGCGGATCATCCGATTGTAAGACATCCGTTTTCCTTCGGCAAATCGACGTATCAAAAGAAAGGCTTCAAAATCACAGATGACTGCATTCAGTGTGCGACCTGTGAATCGGTATGTCCCCAGGGGGCAATCCGTGAAGGTGAACCGTTTGAAATCGTTCAGGAAAACTGCCTTCACTGCGGAAGATGCTTTGAGAACTGTCCGGTAGAGGCAATTGTCCGCCGTGAGGGGGAGGCCTAAGGGCTTAAGCATCACACCAAAAAAGAACAGATGGAGGGACAGATGGCTGAGGAAATAAAGACTTCATTGCTGCCGGTACGAATGATTAGAAATATGCGGGCAGCCATTCGGTCGGAAATGGAAGTGGAAGAGAAGTACGACAAGACAGAGAGTATCGAAGAAGGGAAAAAGCTTCGTAAAAAGGTTCCGAGAAGCACCTGTGGAGAGTGGAATGTCCGTGCTCACCGGAAAGAGGGTGTGGAACATTTAAAAAAGCAGGAAGAGACCCGGGTACCGGAGTTGGTCCCTGTGCGCCATGAACGGATGGCTCAGTCTGCGTTCGCGTTTTACAGAGGCTCGGCGGCGATCATGGCCGCTGACCTTGCGGAGACGAAGACAACAGGCGTATATGTACAGGCGTGCGGAGACGCGCACATTGCCAATTTCGGTATATTTGCCTCTCCGGAACGGCGTCTCGTTTTCGATATGAACGACTTTGACGAAACTCTGCCTGCGCCGTGGGAGTGGGATCTGAAAAGGCTCCTGACCAGTATCGAAATATGCGGCAGAGATCGAAAATTTTCTGAAGAGGAACGTACAGAGGCGGTTCTTGCCGCTGCAGCTCAATATCGCAAGGCTATGCGTTATTTTTCGAATATAGGCAATCTCGACGTCTGGTATGAACACATTGATATCAGCTCCGCTCTTTCCTCTCGGGAAGACCGGCTTAGTCCGCATGCGCAGAAGACAATTCAAAAGGTTTTGAAAAAGGCATCGAATAAAAATCGGAACACGGCATTTTCAAAATTTACCGAGCAGGTGGATGGAAAGACGCAGATTATTACCAACCCTCCGACTATTGTTCCATTGAGAGACATGGAAAAGAACGGAATTTCTCCGGATGCACAGTCCAGCTTTTTGGGGCATCTTCTGCATCAGTACCGGTTGAGTCTTCCACGGGAGAGAAGAGTGCTGATTGATCAGTACACGCCGGTCGATGTTGCTCGCAAGGTGGTCGGCGTTGGAAGTGTCGGCATGGAAGCATGGATTGTTGTCCTGGAAGGAGCAGATGCAAATGATCCCCTGGTTCTTCAGATCAAGGAGGCAACGGAATCTGTTATGGAGCCTTATGCCGGAAAGAGTACATTCGTCGAACATGGCAGACGGGTTATCGAAGGACAGCGTGCCATCCAGACGGCTGGAGATATTCTTGCCGGATGGGTGAGAGTCCCGGATAAATCGAATGGTTTCAGGGATTATTATATTCGTCAGCTCTGGGATGACAAAGGTTCTGTTGACCTTGAGAAGATAACACCAGATGAGCTGACGGATGTGGCTTCATTGTGTGCCTGGACGCTGGCGCATGCCCATGCGAAAACAGGAAATCGTCATAAGATTGCAGGCTATTTAGGCAAGAGCAAAGCTTTTGATCAGGCTATGCTGGCTTTTGCAAAATCCTATGCGGATCAAAATGAAGAAGATTACAGGATGTTCCTGAAAAGCATTGTTCCATATGGCGGAAAATGATTTGTGCAGCCCGGTGAAAAGAAAAATATATGTGCCTAAGAAAGAAGTGAAAGTTTCCGTGAATGGTTCCGCTTTTTGATGCTTATTTTGGCGATAGACGCAGAGAAGTGTACGGCGGCAAAATCATCGTGATGAGAACTTTGAATTTGTGGAGAGATTGTTATGACGGACAATGAGTATA
>CAYYEB010000160.1:0-4490 GCA_964470725.1 uncultured Lachnospiraceae bacterium
GAACAAGGGCGATGAATATGTCACCATTGAAATCAAGGTACCGACGGAGTCAGATCCGTCGGTACCTTGATTTCAATGGTGACATATTCATCGCCCTTGTTCTGCGGCTGATGAATCTTCTGGATACCCTTGCCGCGCAGCCTGATTTTCTTACCTGACTGTGTACCGGCCGGAATCTTTACGATTACATTGCCATAGAGCGTCGGAAGCGTAGCCTGTCCGCCGAATACCGCTGTTGTGAAGGGAATCTGAGCGGATGTGTACACATCCTGTCCCTTCCGCTCGTAGGAATCATTCTTTGCAATGTGGATTTCAAGAAGCAGATCTCCGGTATGTCCGGCGCCGTCTGTTCTGCCCTTGCCCTTTAAGCGGACACTCTTGCCATCATCAATTCCTGCCGGGATCGATACGGAGATCGTCTGTGAAGCACCTCTGCCGGAAGGATCAGACAGCCGGATCTGTTTCTGACAGCCGAAGGCTGCTTCTTCAAAGCTGATCGTAATCGCGGACTTGAGATCCAGATTTTCCGGAGCGGGATCTGTTCCGAAACCGTAAGATCCGGTTCCGCTGCCTGCATCATAGCGGTTATCGAATGCGGAACGATATCCGCCCTCCGGTCCGCCGCTTGTGGACCAGCTGTAATAGGTGTTGCCGTTTCGGCCGCTTCCGCTTCCTGCCTGATGGAAGAGATCATCGAACATACTTCCGAACAGATCGTCCGGATTGCCGTTGAAGTTTCCGCCATTTGTGTGGAAGCTGTGGAATCCGCCTCCTCCGTTTCCGAATCCGGAGCCTCCTCCGAATCCGCCGAAACCGGAGGAACGGGCCTCCTGTGCCTGCTTCCAGGCCTTTTCATATTCCTTCGGATCTACGCCGCTTCGGAAAGCCTCAGATCCGCATTCGTCGTAAATCCTCTTATTTTCCGGATCACCGAGGATCTGATATGCCTCACCGACCTCTTCAAATTTTTTTTTGGCATTTGCATCTCCCGGATTCATGTCCGGATGATACTTCTTTGCAAGTTTTCTATATGCGCTTTTGATCTGGGCAGCAGTCGCGTTTCGACCAAGCCCCAGTACCTTATAATAGTCTTTTTCCATAACAGCTGCCTCCTTCCTGGTTTTTTGACGTATATACCTTGGTTATACACGGTTTCAGGTCATGATCTGAAGCCAGTCCCCCAAGATTTATGCGCCCATTTCTATGTGAACAACTTTGGCATAGCTGTAGATATTATCTTTGTTCTATATAAACTATAACACCGATAGAAAAAATGTCAATGTGAAAACTGCATTGATTTTCCGGAAAATCGTGAGACAATACTGTATAAGTCTGTTGCAAATGGCCAAGCATGGCGGCTGCTTGCAGACACAAGTTCTCAGACGCTTGTAAACGGCGCTTAGCGCCGGCCGAGCGGGCGGACGAGACATTATGAAGCAATGAAGCTGTGCGTAAGATTTATGCAGATTTAATTTGGAGAGGATCATGAAGAACAAAAAGATAAGACTTCTGGCAGTTCTGACGGCGATGTCCCTGGCGGCATCTCCGCTGACTGCTTTTGCAGGAGAAGAGGATGCAGAGTCTGTCACGGAGAAAAAACCTGATACACAAGATACGGAGTCCGCACAAAGTGAGACAACTGCCGGGAAAACTGACAGCACACTGGTACAGGCAGGAACCCAAAGCGGAACGACGCAAAGTGACGCGGAAAAACAGAGTGCAGGTACAGAAACGTCAATGCCAAATTCAGAAACAGAATCAAATGAACGGCAGCTGATTATGATCGGAGATTCCCGGACCGTATATATGCATGAGGCTGTCGGAGACGATGGCCAGATCTGGAGCTGCAAAGGCGGCATCGGTCAGGTCTGGATGAAGGGCGTCGGCGTGCCGGCGGTTGAGAAATATATCGGTTCAGATACAAATGTGGTCATTCTGATGGGAATCAACGATGCCTGGATACAGACGACGGATCCAATGACAACGGTATATGCCGACTATCTGAATAAGAAGGCGGAGGAATGGACCGCGAAGGGCGCCAATGTATTCTTTGTTTCGGTCAATCCGGTGCGTCAGGAATGGGGCAACAATGCCGTGACACTGACCAATGAGGGAATTGAAAAATTTAATTCCGAAATGAGGGCGAAGCTGAACTATAGTATCCACTATATTGATACCTATTCACAGATTCGGTCCTCGGTACAATTTGTGGATGCTCTGCATTTTACACCTGATACAAATAAAAAGATTTACAGTCTGATCAAAGAAGAATGCGCAAACTATAAGACGGATAAAAAGCAAAACGAGCGTACATCCGGTGATTTTTCCAATTATTTTTATACGAGCAATACAGAGGAACAGAAAACTGCGGAAAAAGACATGTACCGCCTTTACAATCCGAATAGCGGCGAGCATTTTTATACGGGAAATGCCGGAGAACGTGACCATTTGCAGTCAGTGGGCTGGACGTATGAGGGCATCGGCTGGAAATCACCGGTGAAATCAAATACACCCGTATACCGCCTCTACAATCCGAACAGTGGGCTGCACCACTATACAATGAATCAGGGAGAGCGGAATACTCTGATCAGTCTTGGTTGGCGCGATGAGGGCATCGGCTGGTACAGTGATGACTGCCGTCGGAATATCGTTTATCGGGAATACAATCCGAATTCCGGCCAGCACAACTATACAACAAGCCGGCTGGAACATGCATATCTTATGTCACTTGGCTGGCATGACGAATCCTACGGCTGGTTCAGCGCCTGATGAATATGACGCGGGGGCAGTTGACATTTGCCGGACTTATAGTAGATAATGTTCTTTAAGTTTTCGCAAACGTTCACTTATGTATAGTACAGGGGATCAGACCATACTCTGATCCCCGTCAATCCTGATTGAGCAATCACAAGATTTCATTTCCTGAAACAGCTAAGACAATTGTGCCTGGAATGGAGAAGATGAATTATGAAATACGATTTTAAGACAGCAGAACCGAAATGGCAGAAGGCATGGGAAGACAACCAGGTTTTCAAGGCCGTGGATTTTTCGGAAAAACCGAAATGGTACGGACTTGTGGAATTCCCGTATCCGTCAGGTGCCGGCATGCATGTCGGACATATCAAGGCATACTCCAGTATTGAAGTTCTTGCCCGTAAGAGAAGAATGCAGGGATATAATGTCCTTTTTCCGATCGGTTTTGACTCCTTCGGACTTCCGGCGGAGAACTACGCAATCAAGACCAATACGCATCCGCACATCATTACGGAGAAAAACATCAAGCATTTTACGGAGCAGTTGAAGGATGTCGGCTTCTCCTTTGACTGGAGCCGCGAGATCGCGACATCCCGTCCGGAATATTATCACTGGACACAGTGGATCTTCCTTCAGCTCTATAAACACGGACTTGTATTCCGTTCCAAGACACTGGTGAATTATTGCCCGCACTGCAAGGTTGTATTGTCCAATGAGGATTCACAGGGCGGAAAATGTGATATCTGCCATAGTGATGTCATTCAGCTTCCGAAGGACGTCTGGTTCCTTCGTATCACAGCCTACGCGGATAAGCTTCTGGAAGGTCTCAATCATGTGGACTATCCGGACAGCATCAAGCAGCAGGAAATTGCCTGGATCGGAAAGTCAACGGGAGCGTTTGTCAATTTTAAGATCGCTGATACGGATGAAAATCTGGAAATTTATACAACGAGATGCGATACGCTCTATGGTGTGACTTTCATGGTTGTGGCACCGGAGCATCCGATTCTGGATAAGTATAAAGACAGAATTTCGAACTGGGATGAAGTGGAAGCATACCGTAAGGAATGCGCCAAGAAGACGGAGTTCGAAAGAACACAGCTTAATAAGGACAAGACCGGTGTGAAGATCGAGGGCCTTTCCGCAATCAATCCGATCACAGGCAAGAAGATTCCGCTCTTCATCGCAGACTATGTCATGATGGGATACGGCACCGGTGCAATCATGGCTGTGCCGGCACACGACCAGCGTGACTATGACTTTGCAAAGAAGTTCGGCATGGATATCGTTCAGGTCATCAAGGGCGGAGACATTTCCAAGGAAGCTTATACAGGCGATGGGGAAATGATCAATTCCGGATTCCTCAACGGATATACAAATAAGAAGGATTCCATCGCGAAAATGCTGGAAGAACTCGAAAAGAGAGGCATCGGCAAAAAGGGTGTCCAGTATAAGATGAAGGACTGGGCATTCAACCGTCAGAGATACTGGGGTGAGCCGATTCCGCTGATTCACTGCCCGAAGTGCGGTGTGGTGCCGGTACCGGAAGATGAGCTTCCTCTGGAACTTCCGGAAGTCGAGAACTTTGAACCGGGCACGGACGGACAGAGCCCGCTGGCCAAGATTCCGTCGTTCGTCAACTGCACCTGCCCGAAGTGCGGAGGACCGGCAAAGCGCGAAACGGATACGATGCCGCAGTGGGCCGGATCTTCCTGGTATTTCCTTCGTTTCTGCGA
>CAYYEB010000161.1:0-4439 GCA_964470725.1 uncultured Lachnospiraceae bacterium
CCGATAACCCGTTTATGAAGCTCCTTGTCAAGACGTGCCAGCCGTTTGCTTTCCTCTTCCGCAAGTCTTGACACCGGTATTTTTGTCCATTCCGAAACAACCTCAGCCACCGTGTCTTCCGTCACAGTCAGAGCTTCATCTTTTTGTTTCTTCTTGCGGTATCTGTTCAGGGATTTTTCCAGTTTCCCTTCCAGTTCCTTCTGCTGCTCATGAAGTTCCTTTGCGTGTGTGAGATCTCCTGCCAAAATCGCCTTTTCTTTTTCAGAAGCGATTTCACGGACTTCCTCTTCATCCGTCTGCAGATGCTTTGCACTCTGGAATTTGCCTACACGAAGCTTCGCGGCGGCCTCATCAATCAGATCGAGTGCCTTATCCGGCAGTCTCCGATCGTTAATATATCTTTCGGACAGTTTGACTGCCGCCTCCAGAGCATCATCGGAAATCGTGACATGATGATGCTTCTCATAATAGGGTCTCAGCCCCTGCAGGATCTTAACGGAATCTTCTTCGGATGGTTCTTCTACCGTAATCGGCTGAAAGCGCCGTTCCAAAGCAGCATCCTTTTCGATATATTTACGATACTCGTCAATCGTCGTCGCACCGATAACCTGTATTTCTCCCCTTGAGAGCGCAGGTTTCATGATATTGGATGCATCAAGGGCTCCTTCCGCGCCTCCCGCACCGATGATTGTATGCAGCTCATCGATAAAGAGAAGGACATCCCTGTTTCTGGAAGCTTCGCTGATCACATTTTTGATACGTTCCTCAAACTCTCCACGATACTTGGAGCCCGCAACCATACTGGACAGATCCAGAACAACTACACGCTTCGAGAGCATATTGTCAGGAACCAGGCCTTCCGCAATGCGCTCGGCAAGGCCTTCCACAATGGCTGTCTTCCCGACGCCGGGTTCGCCGATGAGGCACGGATTATTCTTCGTTCTGCGGCTTAAGATCTCGATCATCCGGATAATTTCATTTTCCCTGCCAATCACCGGATCCAGCTTTCCGTCCTCCGCAAGCTTCGTCAAATCGCGGCTGTAACGATCCAATGTCGGTGTGCCTGCATCCGCCTGATTTAAGATATGTCCATTGGCCAGATCTTCCGGACGGAACTGATCCGTCACTCCCATTGCAACCAGAGTATCCGCATAAAGCTTTCGGATATCCACTTTCATCGTGTGAAGAAGTCTTGTTGCCACACACTCCGTATCCTGCAGAATCGCGAGTAAAATGTGCTCTGTCCCTGTCTCTTCCGATCCCAGCCGATCCGCCAGCTCATCCGCATCCTGGAGCACATCGAGTGCCCGCGGTGAAAATTCCAGCGGTTCATCAACTGCCACTGTTCCCTGCGGCGCAATCAGGCGGTCAATCAGCCCTGTCAACCGATTTAACGTGACTCCTGCATCCGAGAGCACAGCCGAAGCCGTCCCCGATGTCGTCTTCAAAAGACCGACCAGTAGATGCTCCGTTCCCGCATAATTTTGTCTATGATAGCTGGCAGCGCGCCTGGCCGCTTCAATGGCCTTCTTCGCCTCTTTTGTCAGTCTGTCATTCATTTTTCATAATCCTCACATATCTCATCCAGAAGCTCATGAACCTCTTCTTTCGTAATTCCCTTGCATTTTGCCTTCGCAACTGCAAGTTTCAGCGTATTTTTCAGTTCATCCATCGCCCGGATTTTCTCATAATCAATATTCACAACCGCTCCGTTTCTGCGGTCCACTGCAAGAAATCCCTCTTCCTTAAGGATCGCATACGCCTTATTGACCGTATGCATATTGATACCTATTTCATTGGCCAGATCCCGCACGGAAGGAAGCGAATCTCCCTCCTGCAATGTTTCCGAAGCAATCTGCAGTATGATCTGATGACACAGCTGCTGATAGATTGCCTCATTGCTGTCAAAGTCTATCTGTACAAACATCTGAGATTCCTCCGTTCTTTGTGATACAGCTACTATAACAGAGGTATCCCGTTCTTGCAAGTACAGCCTGTTCTGTAAGTGTAACACTTAGCAGAATGTACTATAAAAGACCGGCTTTTAGCAGTTGCTAACTTTTCTTAGAGTTTCTTATGCATCGATTTCTGAACACAGTGCAGAATACTTCTTTTATAGTGCTTCTGAGCAAAACGAAACCCTGCAACAAGTAAATGCAGGGTTTCTTCATGGCATATAGTTTTATTGAATGATCAGAACAGCGGCACAACCGCTCCGTCATATTTGCTGTTGATGAAATTACGGACATTGTCGGATTCCAGTGCCGCAACAAGCGCCTTCGTCTTCGGTGAATTCTCATTGCCCTTCTGAACCGCAATGACATTGCCATAGGTCTTTGCGCCAAGAGACTTTTCATCCTCGACCGCAAGGGCATCCTTCTTTACGGAGAACCCTGCCTCAATTGCATAGTTTCCGTTCACAACGGCGATATTCAGATCCTGAATCGAACGCGGAAGCTGGGCCGCCTCGATTTCAACAATATCGAGGTGCTTCGGATTGTCTTCAATATCGTTCTTCGTTGCGTTGATACCGGCTCCGGGTTTCAGCTTGATGAGTCCCTGCGCCTCCAGAAGATTCAGCGCACGCGCCTCATTGGTAGCATCATTCGGCACACCAACTTTTGCTCCATCCGGAAGATCATCAAGCGACTTTGTTTTGCCCGGGAAAATGCCGAACGGTTCATAATGAATCGTGGCAACACCCTGAAGATCCGTGCCGTTTTCCTTATTATAGTTGTCCAGATACGGCTGATGCTGGAAATAGTTTGCATCCAGATCTCCTGCCGCCAGCGCAGCATCCGGCTGAATGTAATCGGAATATTCCTTAATTTTCAGTGTCCAGCCCTTATCTTTTAATGCCTGCTCGGTCTGCTCCAAAATTTCCGCATGCGGACTTGGAGATGCTCCAACGGTGATTGTCGTATCGTTTCCTGTTGCTTCCGGAATTTCTCCGCCCGTTGCTGTGGAAGAAGCCTCCGATACTGCCGTACTTGAAGCCTCTGCAGGCGCAGCTGTAGATGCCGCCTCTGAGGAACTTGTGCTGCTCGCTGCAGAAGAAGTAACGGATGTCGATGAGGAACTACTTGTACTGCTTGCGACAGATGTCGATGAGGAAGAAGAACCGCATCCTGCAAGAAGTGCTGCTCCTAAAACGGCTGCCAAACCAAGTGATACAAGTTTACTCTTTTTCATGTTTTTTCCTCCTTTTCCTCTCCTCCGGAAATGAATCTGTGTTTCATTTCAAAAAGGAAACTCTTGAGTTATCCCCTGGCACACCTCCCTTTTGATGTACCGTTTCGAAAACTCAATAAAATGTAGTTGTATCAGCTATCCGCCTGATACTGCGGAAGGTTGTATCAGTTATTTGCCTGATACCGCAAAAAGTATGTACAGGCTTTTGCCTGATACTGATGGGGTGTCCCGGCTATTGGCCCGGAACCGCCTCTATATCCACCCGTCTCTGACATCCTGTGTCGCTGCGGGGAATAAACGATTTTATTCAGTTTGCCATCAAAACATATCCTCCGGCGCTCAAAGAAAATTTTGATTCGTGCCCGGAAGATAGTTTTGCCCGGCTCACAATGAGGATCAAACGATTCAGTGGCTCCTCTTATCCGTTTTTGAGGAAGCCTTATTTCCGATCATCTGGATGATCTGTACCAGAACGATCAGGAAGATGACTGCGATCAGCATGATGTTGAACTGATATCTGTAATATCCGTAACGGACCGCGATGTCTCCGAGTCCGCCGCCACCGACAAATCCGGACAATGTGGAATATCCTACAACTGTGGTCAGAACCAGTGCTGCCCCGAGAATGATGCTCGGTTTCGCCTCCGGCAGAAGTACCTTATAGATAATCTGCCAGTCAGAAGCTCCCATGGATTTTGCCGCTTCGATGACTCCTGCATCAACCTCGGAAAGCTCCCCCTCCACAACTCTTGCAATGTAAGGAGCAGCCGCAATTGTCAGCGGCGGAATGACTGCCTTGGCTCCGAGCGTCGTTCCAAGGATTGCCCTTGTGACCGGAAGAAGAAGGATCAGTAAGATCACAAACGGAATGGAACGAAGAATATTCGTCACGGCTCCGATAATCGCATTCAGCCATGGAATCGGATGAATTCCGTCCTTTTTCGTAACCACCAGAATCACTCCGAGCGGCAGGCCGATCGCATAACCGATCGCCGTGGAAATCAGAACCATGTATACGGTTTCCCAGATTCCGACTCCGATCATACTCCATGTCTTTGCATCGATCATATCTCATCCACCTCCTCATACGGAATATTCGTGAACTTAAGATAGTTCAGTATTTCAGTCTGCTGTCCGTCATCATCCGGAAGCTGAATGACCATCTGTCCTCTCGCCGTTCCGCCGACATCCCGTGTCTCGGCATACATGATATTTACCGGAGCCTTGGTATGGAGCACCAGGTTGGA
>CAYYEB010000162.1:0-4438 GCA_964470725.1 uncultured Lachnospiraceae bacterium
GTGAGGCGTGCGACAAAGACGTGAGGGAGAGCACGGATTCTTGACACACTTCGTACAAACGATGACAGGTTACCTTAAAAGTCATTCTGTTGCCGCTTATGCATTTCCGGTACGGATCCGATCTTCTCCGAGTCCGATGATTACCTTCAGATTTGGTGACTTTCAGGTATTGAATGTCATCACCTTCTCTTTTCCCAGGGATCGGTAAAATTCTGCAGTGGTTCTGGTTCCGCTGTTTCGGCCGGCTCCGATTATGATGAGGGAATCAGACAATGCGGCAATGATTTTATTCCTGGCAGGAAAATAATATTTCCGCGGACTGGTTCCCGGCATGTACGCTGACAGCACTGCACCCTGTTCGGCAATCGCTTCCATTAATTTGTTGTGTTCAGGAGGATAACAGATATCCGGCCCGTTTCCAAGAACAGCTGCCGTATATCCGTGATTCAGAATTGCCGCGGTTTGTGCATATCCGTCTATACCCTTGGCCATTCCGCTGATCACGGGAACTCTTTTACGACACGCATTTTCCGCCAGTCGGACTGCCTTTTCCATATCAGGACGCGTGCATCGTCTTGCACCTATAATTCCGCAAGTGTGAATGTACTGATTCAATTTCAGTCTGCCCCGTACATATAGGACGGCGGGCATATCATCAATATTTCTCATCCTGTCCGGATACTCTTTATCAGGAAAAATACAGACCGTTATGTTGTTCCTGAGACAATTCTCAAAAACTTTTTTCGCCCGATCCAGGCAGGGTGCATTGGCCGAAGACTGAAGCACATCAAGCTTTTTTCCTTTCAGAAGATCCTTAAATTTTTCGGGACATGAGGTTTTCTTGCTGCATTCCAAAAAATGATATAGCGCTTTTGGATCACTTCCTGCTCTGATCATTTTATGAAAAAAATGATTTCCGATTCCGCGAACCATGGAAAGCCAGATCCAGTAAGGTATTTGCTCACTTGATTGCATATAATGTATTGCTGCTCCTGTCAAGATCGCGGCACCCGAGTGCCGTTACAATGTCTTCTTCCCTAAGATCCGTCGAATTACTGATATCTGCCGCTGTTCTTGCCATTCGAAGTATCTTGTGAATGACCCTTGCACTGTAGCCATTTCGTTCACTCTTTTCTTTGAGCAGCAGTTTGCAGGTTTCATTCAGCTTACAGAACTTTTGAATCATTCCGGTTGTCATTTGTGCATTGCAGTGAACCTGCTCACTGTCATGGAAGCGGGCATTTTGTATTTCCCTTGCTGCACAAACCTTATCCCGAAGTTCCGCTGAGGAAGGCGCACTGATTTCTGATTCGAGGTCAAAGAAACTGACGGGTTTCACATCCTTCTGCAGATCGATACGATCCATAATCGGGCCGGATATCTTCCCCCGATAATGCAAAATTTCATAGTTTGTGCATCGGCAGCGTGACTCGGGATAATAGCCGCATGGACAGGGATTTGCTGCTGCAACAAGCATAAAACTTGCCGGATACGTGTTGGTTCCGTTGACGCGGCTGATCGTAACCTGCCGATTTTCCAGTGGTTGCCGCAGTGCGTCCAAAGTACTTCTGGAAAATTCAGCCAGCTCATCGAGAAAGAGAACCCCGTTATGGGCCAGCGAAACCTCACCCGGATTGGCATAAGCTCCGCCTCCGATGAGTGCATTGAGAGAAATGTTGTGATGCGGCGCGCGGAATGGCCGCTCTGTTACTATACTTGTACGTTCCTGCAGAAGGCCGGCGATACTGTGAATTTTTGTCACTTCCATTGCTTCCGCTTCCGTCATCGGCGGAAGAATGGTCGGAATTCTCTGGGCAATCATCGTTTTCCCGCATCCGGGAGATCCGATCATTAAAAGGTTGTGCCCGCCTGCTGCAGCAAGGACAATTGCATCCACAAGTTCTCTCTGCCCTTTTACATCCGAAAAATCAAGGCCTTTTGAGGAAGGATCTTTTGGGGGAGGTGTCGGTTCCTCCTCGTAATGTACTTCCCGTCCTTCCAGAAAGCGAATGACATCTCCGAGTGTTTTCATTCCATGGATGCGAAGACCTCCGATTGCTTCAGCCTCTTTCTGATTCTGAAACGGAAGAATAATATCCGAAATGCCCAGCCTTCTGGCCTCCGTCATCATCGGAAGAATGCCGTTACACGAGCGAATTCTTCCATTTAAGGAGAGTTCCCCGACAATTGCATACTTATCGAGGTTTTTTGCTGCAATCTGATCGGTCTGCTGCAGGAGAGCAATTGTCATTGCCAGATCATAATGTGATCCGCGTTTCCTGCGGTTTCCCGGTGCGAGACTTATAATCACCTTATCTTTCGGAATGTCATATCCGCAATTTTCCATCGCTCCTTCTATGCGTTCACCGGCCTCCCGCACCGCCTGATCTCCAAGGCCGATAATGGTCAAGGCCTGTTTTTGACCGCGCAAAGTAACGGCTTCTACTTCCACTGAAAATCCTTCAATGCCCTCTACGGCAAGACTTTTCACCACTGTTGCCATTTTTTTGACCTCGATTCCGTTTTGTCACCATGGGAGCCAGTTTTCGTCTTCCTGCATTGTCGTTCGAATCAGAAGTTCCTGTTCCGCATGGGATATTTTCCCTTCCACAAAGATACGATATTGCTCCGGACTGTCATGAAACATGCCGAGAAGCCTCCTTCTGGCGATGAGCGTATCCGGTTTGTTATTTACAATGCTGTCATAACTGCTGAATTGATAGCACGAAGGATCCAGGACCATCCCGGCCTTCACCGGATTTAAATGAATATACCGACTGCATTCTGCAAAATAAACATCATCCATGACAAGACAGGAAGTATAGCGCTTTTCAAAAAGATGTCCGCTGAAACCGTGCTTTCGATTATAGTTACGGGCATACAGATACATGAAATCTCGCATCACAAATGGAAGCAGCGTACCTTCCCCTGTCGTCAGCAGCATATGAAAATGATTTGTCATAATGCAGAAACAATGGATATCAAAAGCATACTTCTGCATAAGTCCAAGCAGAATTGTGCGGAAAATCATATAATCCGATGCGTCATCAATGATACGCATCCGGCGGATTCCCCTTCCCATAACATGATAGGTTCCGTTTGGAAGCAGCTCCCGCCGCTGACTTTTGTGCGTTTTTTCTTTTTTCTTGCTATGATAAGACTCCATACGTCACCTCAAAAGACAGTACTGCTATTTGCAAAAATACAAATTTTTCGCAGGATTTGAGTCAATGCAATAAAACTTTCTTTTCAATATTTCAAAATGAAACTTTTTGAAAAAATGGCTGAATTGCCAGTGAATGATTTCGGCATTTACCGAAATGTTTTCAACAGATACGAAAGATCTGTTTGACTAATATCAAAACTATAGAGCATTTTCCATAAAAATGCAAGACTCTGATATACTTTTTGTGCTATGATCAAGAAAATGAAGATTGTTCCATGCTTTTTTCGGACAAACTTATTTTAAAATTTCACAATTCTCACATATTTACAGGATACTATAAAATAAAGACAGGAAAAGGATTTGTATTATGGAAAAATTGAAAGTAATGATCGTCGATGACGAGGCCAGAATGAGAAAGCTCGTCAGAGACTTTTTGGAAAAACAAAATTATGAAGTGATTGAAGCGGCCGATGGAGAAGAAGCTATCGACAAATTTTTTGCAGAAAAAGATATTGCACTGATTCTTCTCGACGTTATGATGCCGAAAATGGATGGATGGCAGGTCTGCCGGGAAATTCGCCAGTATTCCAAGGTTCCGATTATTATGCTGACTGCCCGCGGCGATGAACGGGATGAATTGACCGGTTATAATCTTGGTGTGGATGATTACGTTTCAAAACCGTTTTCGCCGAAGATTCTCGTGGCCAGAGTAGAAGCGATTCTCCGTCGTTCCGGTGCGGCACAGCAGGAAGATAAGATTGAATCCTCCGGGATTGTCATCGACAAGGCAGCCCATCAGGTTACTATCGACGGAAAACCAATCCAGCTTTCCTTCAAGGAATTCGAGCTTCTTACCTATTTCGTAGAAAATAAGGGAATCGCACTTTCCCGCGAAAAGATTCTGAATGCCGTGTGGAACTATGATTACTACGGAGATGCGCGAACGATCGATACGCATGTCAAAAAGCTCAGGAGTAAAATGGGAGAGAAGGGCAACCTTATAAAAACGATTTGGGGAATGGGATACAAATTCGAACCGGAAAATAAAGAGTAAGGAATTTTACTTGCATTTTCAAAAAGTTCCGGCAGAAAGTCTGTTTTCCACAAGAAAATTGCACTTACCCACAGCTTATCCACATGACGTTGTGGACATCCATCCCGTCACGGCTTCGCCACCATCGCAGTCACGAGTGGCGAAGCCAGTGGCGGTCTATGGGGCAATATGTACACTGATTTATGTGATGGGAAATGCTCTATTATAGATAAATAAGG
>CAYYEB010000163.1:0-4426 GCA_964470725.1 uncultured Lachnospiraceae bacterium
ATATCACCTGGGATGCGGACGGCAATGATATTTATTATCAGGGCAAGACAAATAAGAAGCCGCCGGTTTCCCAGGAGATCACATATTATCTTGACGGAAAGGCCGTAGATCCGAAGGATCTGGCGGGAAAGTCCGGTCATGTCAAGATTCATATTGATTATACAAATACGGAAAAATACAAGGATGTCTATGTGCCGTTCACAGCGGTAACGGGAATTGCACTCGACAATAAGAATGTAAAGAATGTCAAAGTGGACCATGGCTCCGTGGTGTCAGAGGGGAAACATACGGTTGTCGTCGGTATGGCATTTCCGGGACTTCAGGATTCGCTGCAGTCTGTCAAAGACGATACCGAAAATATGCTCGATGAGGTCTCTGCAAACCAGAAGACAAAGGATAAGGTGAATGACCTTGATATCCCGAGTTCCGTGGAAATCGAAATGGACGCAACGGATTTCCAGCTGAGCACGGGACTTACCATGGTCTTTTCAAATCTTCTGACGAAGGACAACAGCGGCATTGATGACGATGAGGTCAGCAAGGACCATGATGATGCTCTTGATGAGATGGATGATAAGGTGAGTGAGCTGACCGATGACGGTGACAAGCTTGCCGATGGAGCCACTGAACTTTCCGATGGCATTAAGACAGCCAATGACAACATGCCGACACTGAAGGACGGAGCAGATCAGCTTGCAGATGGCGTAAAGCAGTACACAGACGGCGTCTCTCAGCTGGACGATGGTGTCAGTACACTGAAGAACGGTACATCCCAGCTTGCATCCAACAGCAGTAGTCTTAAGAGCGGGGCAAATCAGCTGGACAGCGGCATCAGCACACTCAAGAGCGGTGCAGATCAGCTGACTTCCAACAGTGCTTCCCTCGTCAGCGGAGCAAACCAGCTGGCGGAAGGCACACAGAAGTTTATGGCATACGCAAATGCGATCGGCAATGACGGAGGAAAGGCCCTGACGGATCAGGTCGGAAAACAGGCGCAGTCAGAACTTTTGAACAGTGATGAATACAAATCCGGTAAACAGCAGATGCTGGGGCAGGTAAACGGTATGACGTCACAGTTCGACAGCAGTAAGAAGTTTGTGAACGCGTACTTTGATATTGCCTATAAGGCGGCAACCGGGCAGACAATGTCTGCGGATGAGCAGAAATCCTACAGCGGGGTGAAGGACAATGACCAGTTCAGGCAGCTGGTGAGCTCCATTCAGAAGTCGGCACCGCAGGTCACATCAGCAGTGACAAACGCTCTGACGGCAAATCAGGATGAGCTGAAGAAACTCGGCACGGAAGAAGTGACTAGGGCGCTGACGTCAGAAGACGGACAGAAGAAGATCAATGACGCTGTAACCAGTGCGGTCAGCGCCAATAATGTGAAGACCCAGGACGCTGTCACACAGGCAGTTACGGATGTGACCAAAGAGGGGACGGAGCAGTACAGGACGATGCAGCAGGCGATCACTTCTGCGCTGAGCGATGAGACTGCTTTAAGTCAGGAAATCACGCAGGAAGTGACAAAAGCACTGGGCTCGGAAGACAGTAAAAAGGCCATCTCGGATGCGGTGGAGAAATCTGTATCTGCCAATCAGGATCAGATTACGAAGGCTGTCACTTCGGCAATGGATACGGAGGCTGCACAGAGTGCAATCTCAAAGAGCGTAACCGAAGCATTGAAAAAAGAGATGACGGATCCGAAGAACGCAGATCCGAAGACAGGTTCCATCAGCACCTCCGTAAATCAGGCGATCGGATCGGATATAGCGGAAATACAGAAGACGGTTGCCGGAAGCATCAGTCAGAATCAGGTGACAGGTGATGTGCAAAAGGCGATGGCAGAGAATGCGGACCTTCAGAATCTTGAAAAGGAAATGAAGACCCTGCAGGAGCAGATAGCGACCCTGCAGGCAGAGATGGCTAAAATGCCTGCAGAACAGCAGAAGCAGATGGCAGCACTTCTTTCGCCGCTGACGCAGAGCCTTCAGAATATTGAAGCAACTGTGAACAGTGCAAAGACGAGTATCGCACAGAGTGTGGGTGCTGCGGCAACTAAGAGTATTCAGACACAGATGGCAGCAGCCGGAAGCAAGATGACAAATGAGATCACAAAGACCGTACAGGATGCAACACAGGCGGCGGTAAGCAAGACTACTGAAATTGCCGGCAGCACGGCAGGGGCAGCATCGGCATCTGCGGCGGCCAATATTGCGGGTACTGCAGCGGCGACTGCGGCGGCAAATCTTGCAGCGACTGCAGCAGCTCCGGTGGTAGCAAATATTGCCGTTCAAACTGCATTGGGCGAAGGAATTGCTCCGAAGGTTGCGAAGGCCGTTGGAGAAGCGACCGGCACTGCAATTGCAACGGTAGCGGCTAAAACTGCAGGCGAGCAGGTGGCGGCAACAGCCGCAACAGCCGCAGCATCTGCAGCTGCCGACATGACCAGTGATGCACTGCAGCAGAGTGTCGTTCCGAAGGTCGCAGAGATCGCCGGAGGCGCCGCGGCCATGACTACAGGAAAGAATACGATGAATGCGACCATTGATTCGGTTCAGGCAACGATGCAGAAGCAGATCGGCGGAATGGATCTTTCGGCAACGATTGATCAGATGTCAGGTAAGATCGCATACAGCGTAGGATCCGGTGTCGTAAAGGAAGCTCTTGCAAAGATTGTCGGCTCTTCCGAGGCAGGTCAGGCGCAGGGAGGACTTACTCAGCTCAATGAGGGAGCTCATCAGCTTGCAAGCGGCATCAAGTCCTATACGGACGGCGTAAGCCAGGTGGCATCGGGGGCAGGCCAGTTAAAGAACGGTTCCTCTCAGCTTGCAGGCGGGATCTCGACGTATACGGACGGTGTGGATCAGGTGAACAACGGCGTGGATACGCTGAAATCCGGTACGTCTCAGCTCGCCTCCAACAGCGGTGCTTTGGTGTCCGGTACGGAAACCCTCAGTGAGGGCGCTCAGCAGCTTGCGGATGGCATGGCGGAACTTTTGAGCGGATCTGTAGAACTGAAAGACGGCGTTGTGAAGTTCAACGATGAAGGCATCAAGAAGCTTGCGGATCTCTACAATACGGATGTGAAGACCCTTGATGATAAGGTGCAGGAACTGAAGGATGCGGCAAAGAGCTATAAGACATTCACAGGTTCGGCATCTGATGAGGACAGCACGGTGAAGTTCATTTATAAGATGGACAGCATTGAAACAGACGACGACAAGGATTGATCTTTCCGGGAAGGAGTGGGATTATGGCTGCAATACTATATGTGATACTGATAGCAGTCGCTCTGTCCCTGGCAATATTCGCTGTCGTGGTACAGCGCGGAGCCAGTGTCGTGAAACTGGATAAAAGATTGATTGGAAGCGGGCTGTCGGCCGGAGCAATCCAGCTGGCGGCAGCCCTTGCCGGATATGGGATCGGGACCTGGATTCTTCATGCGGATATTGTGGAGAGACACAGTTCCTTCTGGGAACATGTACTGGCAGGAGTTCTTCTGGCAATCGTGGGCATTCGAATGCTGTTTCAGGCATTTCAAAAGAAAACGATTCTGGAACACAGAGTGGATCGGATTGACATGAAGCGGGATTCGATTGAATTTTTGCGGCTTTGTCTCAATGCGTTCGTCGCCGGAATTGCCTGCGGAATTTTGGAAGTAACCCTTTGGGTGATGCTCATTGTGGTCTTTGCGCTGGCTCTCTTGTTTGTCCTTTTGGGGTATTACAGCGGACGGGCTTTCGGGGATGAATTCTCAAGAAAGGCATATGCGATTGGCGGATGTATTTTGTGTGCGCTGGGAGTATGTCTTCAGGTATTCGGAGTGTGAAGAGGAGCACCATATGAACAACTGGATTCTCGATAAGGAATATGTCTTATTGTATATAAAATATATGGTGAAATGGATCGTACTGGCAGTCCTTATCGGGGTACCGTGCGGTGTGGTCGGGGCTCTGTTTTTCAATGGCGTCGCCTGTGTGACGAACCTGCGGGCCGAACATCCATGGCTTTTATATCTGCTCCCGATTGCTGGTCTTATCATTGTATTTATGTATAAGAAGCTGAATATAGAGGGCCGGGGAACGGATACCATCGTGGAATCCGCCCGAAAGGGAACAGGACTGAGATTTCGTCTCGTGCCGGCCATCTTCATTGCGACGCTGCTTACGCATCTGTGCGGAGGCTCCTCGGGACGTGAAGGCGCTGCTCTTCAGATCGGCGGCGATATCGGAAATAATATCGGCAAGCTGGTAAAACTCAATCGGGAAGATCTGAAGATTGCAACGATGGCGGGCATGGCCGCCTTTTTCACAGCGTTGTTCGGAACTCCGATTACGGCGACCGTATTTGTCGCGTTTTTTCTTGAAGTCGGATCGATTTATACGGTTATGCTGTTCCCGGGCTTTGTTGCATCGATTGCGGC
>CAYYEB010000164.1:0-4408 GCA_964470725.1 uncultured Lachnospiraceae bacterium
ATTTTATGTTTATAAATATGCAACAAGCTACTCTGCAGCCGTTGCCATTTCTGAGGCAGTCCGAAGCGAGGGCGCACCGGCTGTAAAGCGGTATCTTGAATTTCTGTCCCTGGGCGGAAGCGAGGACCCGATCGACGAACTGAAACATGCAGGTGTTGATCTGACCACAGAAGCGCCAATCGATGCAGCTTTGGAGAAATTTGAAAAGATTATTGAAGAGGCTGAAAAGGCAGCGGATGAGATTGGACTATAACTATAATTAAAATGGTTTCCAACATCTGTCAGCACGGCAAAGTCTGCATATCTATAACGCACATTTCATGTCTGCCAGATCAGCAGTCGGAATGCTATGCATGCAAAGCCGTGCGTGCGATGATACCGAAAGGAAATCTTTGCATGGAGGTTTAGAAAGTGGAATACTGGGATATTTATGATAAAAATAAAAAGCCGACCGGAAGGACGATGAAACGCAATGACTGGATTTTAAAGGATGATGAATACCATCTGACAGTACTCGGCGTTCTGATGCGTCCGGATCATTCTTTTTTGATCACGCGCCGTGTCATGACCAAAGCCTGGGCTCCGGGCTGGTGGGAAGTCTCCGGCGGCGGTGTCCAGGCCGGTGAAACGTCTCGTCAGGCAGTGAACCGTGAGGTACGCGAAGAGACCGGCATCGACATTTCCAATGCGGAAGGAGGATATCTTTTCACTTATCACAGAGAAAACCCGGGTGAAGGAGATAATTATTTCGTGGATGTCTACCGCTTCATCGTAGATATCAAAGAGGAAGATCTGCATTTTCAGAAGGAAGAGATTCTTGACTGGAAATTTGCCACGGCAGATGAGATTAAGGGACTAGCTCAGCAGGGAGTCTTTCTGCATTATGACAGCATAAAGCAGGTTTTTGATGTGTAAAGTATTTCCAGATGATAATTGTTATTGTTCACTCCTATGCTATACAGGCCATAGTTCGAAACCCGTCAGTTTGGGCGATGCATAAACAGCATTAGGTACTTTTACTTTACAGTTTTAGTCTGTTAAAGCGTTGCATTGTATCTGTACTTTGTTGTATTATGATACTCGTAATTTTATAAACATAAGAAATTGTATTCTTTGCTTTATAAGTTAATCTAAGAACCCTGCATAAATGAAAGAAGGATTTCACAAAAATGAGTTTGATTTTTCCTGAAAATTATGATCCGCATATGACCGTGCGGGAAACGGAGGACGCGATCAAATATATTCGTGATACCTTTCAGAAGGAATTCGGAAGGGAAATGGGTCTCGAACGTATCTCCGCTCCGCTTTTTGTCTCAAGATCTTCCGGTCTCAACGACAATCTGAATGGAGTGGAGCGTCCTGTTTCATTTGATATCAAGGAAGTTCCGGGTGAAACATTTGAAGTCGTACATTCACTTGCAAAATGGAAGCGTTTTGCTCTCGGCAAATACGGCTTTAAACCGGGCGAAGGTCTCTACACAAATATGAACGCGATCCGCCGCGATGAAGACCTCGACAATCTCCATTCCTGCTATGTGGACCAATGGGACTGGGAGCGCGTCATTACGAAGGAGCAGCGGACGCCTTCTTATCTTGCTGACGTCGTTCGTCATATCTTCAAAGTTATCAAGCATATGGAGCACGAAGTATGGTACAAGTATCCGAATGCCGTTTATAATCTTCCCGAGGACATTTACTTTGTTACGACGGAAGAGCTGGAAGAGCGCTGGCCGGACAAATCTCGCAAGGAACGTGAAAATCTGATCACAAAGGAACATGGAGCAGTTTTTATCGCAAAGATCGGCTGGCCTTTAAGAGATGGCAAGCCGCATGACGGACGTGCTCCGGACTATGACGACTGGAACCTGAATGGCGATATTATCTTCTGGTTTGAGCCTCTTCAGTGTGCCCTTGAAATCTCTTCCATGGGCATTCGTGTAGACAAGGAATCCCTGAAGAAACAGCTGAAGCAGGCCAATGCAGAGGATCGTCTGAAGCTTCCATTCCATCAGAGCATCTTAAATGATGAGCTTCCGCTTACAATCGGCGGCGGTATCGGTCAGTCAAGACTTTGTATGCTGCTTCTCGGACGCGCTCACATCGGTGAGGTGCAGGCATCCGTCTGGCCGGATGAAATGATTAAGGAATGCGAAGAGCACAATATCACGCTGCTGTAAGCTCCGGGATATGCAAGACTTCTAAAACTAATAACATAAAGTTAACATACTGCTGCACCGTATTGAATTACAAATCCCCCGGACTCAAAATCGTATCGGATTCGAGTCCGGGGGATATATTTTACTCACTCACAGAGAGCAATTATTTTACTCGATGACCTGCTTGACGGATCCGTACATTCCCGCATCGTTGCCAAGGGATGCCAGGGCAAATTTCGCGCCTTCGGATGCATGGAACGCATATTCCTTAAAATACTTCTGAATCGTATCAATCAGGATGCTTCCTGCCTTGGAAACGCCTCCGCCGATGACATAAATTTCCGGATCGACGACAGTGGAAATAAGAGAACATGCCTCTCCCATCATCTGACCGACAAAATCAACGATTTCAAGAGAAAGATCATCGCCCTTCTTTGCACAGTCAAAGACCTCTTTTGCAGAGAGGTACTGCGCATCACGCAGCATAGACGGTCTGTCGGACTCCGCCAGAAGCTCCTGTGCCTTGCGGACAATTCCCGTTGCAGAAGCATACTGCTCCAGATGTCCCTTCTTACCGCAGCCGCAGACGACATCTTCATTTTTATTGACACGCATGTGTCCCACTTCCCCGCCGGCTCCAAAGCTTCCCGGCACAATCTTTCCATTTAGGATGACGCCCGCACCGACTCCGGTTCCAAGTGTAATCATGACAACATTTTTATGGCCTTTTCCGCCGCCCTTCCACATCTCACCAAGAGCTGCAGCATTGGCATCATTGGCTACCTTGATATTTTCAATTCCCGTCAGTGCCGTGACTTCCTTTGCCACATCCAGAACACCCCAGCCAAGGTTGACGCAGTGGTCTACAACCGTCTCGTGAATGACCGGTCCCGGCACGTCGATTCCGATCCCTTCAATATCATCCTTTGTAATCTTCTGCTTCCGCAGATTTTCCTTAAGGGAAGATGCAATATCAGAAAGGATCAGACTTCCGCCATTATCCTTTCTTGTCGGAATTTCCCATTTTTCTACAAGTTCGCCCTTTGTTTCAAAAAGGCCCATCTTGACTGTTGTGCCGCCGATATCGATACCGAATGCATATTTTTTCATCACTTTTCTCCTGCTCATGTATTCATTGAAAACAGCATTTTCATGCTCTGATGCGACAGATGAAAATCAGTTTGTCTATTTAATTATAGACCCGCTTATGAAAAATGTCTTGTCTAAAATGCGATTCATCTCCCGGATACAAAACAACTGTTACCGATTCGAATCTGATGCATCGCAATGTATTTTATTTATGAAACTTTTCCAGAGCTTCTCCTATCTTCTCATATGCCGGAAGATCAATCTCATACTGTCTTGCCATACGAATGACACTGTAGATGAGGCCGTCTATTTCCGATTTATGCCCCGCTGCAATATCCTTCTGCATAGATGTCGTCATATCCGGAGTCAAATCATCGAGGATATCCAGGTTTCGTTTTACAATATCCTGTGCAAAGTCAATTCCCATGGCATGAGCCAGCACGTCAATCTCATGAACAAGCTCTGCAAAAGTATCCCTGTATTTTCCCTCTTTCTGCATCGGTCCTGCGGGAATTCCGTAATACAGGCCACATGCTCCCTGGGGAGAGACATAGGAAAACTTCAGGAGCGCATCTCTTTGAATGTTGTCTGACAAAATCCCCGTAATGCCGCTTTCATCCAGATCTTTTTTGATCTGCGCAAGTTCCGGACGGTACTCCTCCTTCTTCCTGACGCCAAACACAACCCGCAGAATAAGGCCGCTCATTAAGATCACCCCCGGAGCCTTCTTCTCGGAAGCCACATAAATGCAGCCGTCCGTCACGAGAATATCCGGAAGTTTTTTCTGCATTTCCGCTCCTGTTCCGTAAATGTTGAGGATCGGTATGACAATCGTCTTCGGATTTGCAATTCTTTTAATGAACGGAATCGTATCCTCTATGGAATATCCTTTGACACACACAAAGATCACATCCGGACTGTCCGTATAATGTTCCATATCAGAAGCCTTAACCGCCGCAAAAAATTCGTCCTTCGGTCGGATGATCTTAAGTCCTCCCTGCTCCTCAATAGCCTTCAGATGCTCACATCCAGAACACCCCAGCCAAGATTGACGCAGTGGTCTACAACCGTCTCATGAATGACCGGTCCCGGCACATCGATTCCGATTCCTTCAATATCATCCTTTGTAATCTTCTGCTTCCGCAGATTTTCCTTAAGGGAAG
>CAYYEB010000165.1:0-4392 GCA_964470725.1 uncultured Lachnospiraceae bacterium
AAAACTATCCCCCGGACCCGAATCAAAAACGATTTTGAGGGCCGGGGGATATGTTTTTCCACCGTACGCGTCAGTGATCTCTTACTGCTTTCTGTTCCGATAGTAGTTGATCAGGCAGCCGTCTTCGACGATTTCTCTCTCGTCATCTGTCAGATCACCAAGGGAGAGCGTAAACTCCTTCAGTCCGTCATCCTTTACGGTATATGCCTTAATCTCCGGAGCCTTATCCTTTACCGCCTTCTCGATTCCCGGAATGAACAGATAATCCCCGTTCTTAAACGGCAGATCACCTGCCGGAATCAAAAATGGCAGCATGCCCCAGTTGATCAGGTTCGAACGATATCTCTTTGTCGCATACTCATTGGCGATATTTGCCCATCCGCCAAGTACTTTCTGGCAGGACGCAGCCTGCTCACGGGCGGATCCGTCACCCGGCTTGACCGCAAAGATCGTGGAGCCGATGCCTGTATTTTCATAATTGACATCCGCAAACTGTTTCTGAATGTCGGCAAGCACACCGGCGATTTCCGGAAGAGCCGCTGTGACGTCTTTTTCCGCCTTTGCCGCATTTGCACGATTCGACTCAGCCTTCTCATTTGCCGCTACATTACCGGTAAGACCAAGGGCTGCTTCTCTTGCCTTTTCGCCCTTCTGCACTTCCTTGGCACGTCCGACATAGGCCGGATCCTTTCTCGAAAGTGCGAATTCCGAAAGACGAAGCGGATTGGAACGGTAAGAACTTGTCTCGCCCGAAGGAATCAGCTCATCAGTCGTCGTCACCGGATCATGGATCTCTGAAACAACTTTCAGAATCAGATTTTCCGGAAGTGTCGTCATTGCCGGCCAGTCTTTGATATTCGGGCCAAACTGAAGTTCTACATCCGGATTGGCCACGCCTTTGCTGTCGAAGACACGATTTTCATAAATCTTTGCATCGAAGAAGTATTCCGGTCTCGTGTAAGCTCCATGATAATCCGCCGCGCTTGTCAAAACACCCTGATTTGCCGCCGTTGCCGCAATGGATCTCGCATCCATGAGCGCCACGGAAGAAATCTGTCCTTCCTGTACCTTGGAGCCTTCACGGTTCGGGAAGTTTCTCGTGGAATGTCTGATGGAAAATGCGTTATTTGCAGGTGTATCTCCCGCTCCGAAGCATGGTCCGCAGAAGGCCGGCTTGATCACGGCGCCGGTTTCAATCAAATCGGCAAATACACCGTTTTTCACAAGCTGATCGAAGATCGGCATGGATGCCGGATAAACATTGAGCGTAAAGCGGTTATTTCCGATGCTCTGTCCGCGCAGAATATCCGCCGCATCACAGATATTTTCAAATCCGCCGCCGGCGCATCCTGCAATAATTCCCTGATCTACATGAATCTTTCCATCCTTGTCGATCTTGCTGACCAGATCCACCTTCACCTTGTCGCCGAAGGAGACCTTTGCACGCTCTTCCGCTTCCTTCATGACATCATACGGATTTTCAATGACTTCACGGAGCGTATAGGCATTGCTCGGATGATACGGCATCGCGATCATCGGCTCAACCGTACTCAGATCCAGCTCAATGCAGCCGTCATAGTATGCCACATCCGCCGGTGCGAGATGTTTGTAGGCATCCGGACGCTTGTGGATTTCAAAATATTCTTCCGTCTTATCATCTGTTTCCCAGATAGAACTCAGACAGGTTGTTTCGGTCGTCATGACATCGACGCCGATTCTTTCGTCCATTGTGAGATTATGGACACCGGGGCCGACAAACTCCATGACCTTATTTTTCACATAGCCGTTCCTGAACACTTCACCAATGATCGCAATCGCCACATCCTGCGGACCGACGCCCGGCTGAAGCTCTCCGGTCAGATAGACCGCCACAACACCCGGCATTTTAATATCATAGGTGCGGTTCAGAAGCTGCTTGACCAGCTCCGGGCCGCCCTCACCCATGGCCATGGTTCCCATTGCGCCATAGCGTGTATGGCTGTCGGACCCGAGAATCATCTTTCCTCCGCCGGAAAGCATCTCTCTTGCAAACTGGTGAATGACAGCCTGCATCGGAGGAACATAGATGCCTCCATATTTCTGTGCTGCTGTCAGGCCGAACATATGGTCATCTTCATTGATCGTGCCGCCGACCGCGCAAAGTGAATTGTGACAGTTTGTCAGAACATACGGAATCGGAAACTTTTCCAGTCCCGATGCTCTTGCCGTCTGAATAATGCCCACATATGTAATATCATGAGACGTCAGGGCATCAAATTTAATCTTCAGGTCATCCATATTTCCTGAAGTATTGTGGGCCTTCAGAATTCCATAGGCGATCGTTCCCTTCTTCGCCTCTTCCTTCGGCACCGAACACTCCTCTGTGACCTTTCCATTTACAAGATATACGCCACCATCGTGTAATTTCATGGGCTGTCTCCTTTTCTATCTGCTATAGAAACTGTAAAAATGCATTAGTTCAAATACGAGTCGCGCAAAACTGTCTCCCGGACGCGAAGCATGGTTTTCCTGGCGATATCTTTTGTAAGCTTAGAAAACCAGTTGTTCTTCTGAGCCGAAACGAAGAAGAACTTCTATGATATTTTGAGCGCCGGGAGATATGTTTGTCGACAATCATAGAGCTAAGTTTAGTGTAACACATCACAGTGCTGAAGTCATTGACAACACTTTTAATTTGTCATTTCAAAAACCTTTGATTTTATCCTCTGACTCGTCAATTGCCTCTCCAACCTCTTTGATGACCACATCATAGCTGTAGTCATCACTGATTTTCACGGTCACCGTATCTCCGACCTTATGATGAAGAATGGCTTTCCCCAGCGGAGATTCAATGGAAATCAGCCCCTTCATCGAATTTCCGCGGATGCTGGTCACGATCCGGATATCCTGTTCCTCATCATCTTCGGGAATGTAGATCTTTATAGGCTTGTCCATGGAAACAACGCCCTCTTCCTGTTCCGCCTTCGTATCATCCACAATAATTGCAGTATTAATCATCCCCTGAAGGTAACGGATTCGGCTCTCATTCTTTCCACGGGCCTGTTTGGCCGCATGATACTCAAAATTTTCGGAAAGATCTCCCTGTGCCTTGGCCTCCTTGAGTTCCTCCAGAATCTGATGTCTCACTACAAGCTTTCTGTGATCCAGCTCCGCCTGCATTTTTGCGACATCCTCACGGGTCATTCTCTCGTGCATGTCTTACACCTTCTCTTTTTATGCTTCTTATTTTCCTGAAAGATCACAGTCACCACACCCATGTGAAAACGGATGCGGTGACTGACTGTGAGCAATAAACCTTATTCTTCAATTATCTGTATTTCCAGATAATCAAATTCAATTTCCTCAATAAAATTATCCTGCCGAAATCTCGTCCGGGAACGTCTCTGAAATTCTGCAATGTTGGCATCCAGCCAGATCGGTTCCTGCAGATCGAACTGATAGCAGATTTCCGTCAGCGCGTGAAAGATCTTATGTGTCCTTGTGTCGTCAGACGTGTCCTCAACGACCGTGTCCTTCAGCATATGGTTATTTTTCCAGATTTTTCCCCAGATTCTCATGCAAGCTCCGTACTGTGCTCCAGCATATATTCCACAAGTCTTGCACAGTGAAATGCCGCCTTCGCCTCAAACTCATCATATGCCATTGTTGAACTCTCATCTGCCTTATCGGAAATTGCGCGGACAATGACAAACGGAATCTGGTTGACATAAGCCGCCTGCGCAATCGCGCAGCCTTCCATCTCCGTGCAATAGGCGTCCGGAAAATGCTTCAGAATTTCTTTCTTCTGCGCCTGTGTTCCGACAAACTGATCACCGCTGACCACTTCTCCTTCAAATACCTGAATGTCAGGATCCGCCTGCTTTACAGCTTCAACCGCGGCCTTTCTCAAAGTCTCGTCTGCCGGAAATGCCGGTGTCCCGATCTGCGGAACTTCTCCGTACTGATATCCGAATACCGTCGCATCCATATCATGGTATGCAGCCTTTGTGGAAACGACGATGTCTCCGATATTCATTTCCTTCTTCAAAGATCCCGCAATTCCCGTATTCAGTACATGGGTGATATGGAACTCATCCACCAGAATCTGTACACAGATACCGGCATTGACCTTACCGATTCCCGACTGCACGATGACTGTATCGACATTTCCTGACTTTCCCTCACAGAACTCAAGTCCTGCCTTTTTTACAACCTTTTTCTCCGTCATTCGTGCCTTCAGCTCTCTGACTTCGACTTCCATTGCACCAATAATACCGATTTTCATAAAAACTTTTTCTCCCACTTCTTTTCTTTTTCATCCGCCGGAACAGTTCGCCGGATTCTCTTTACGGAACCGCTCTCCGTAAATCTGCCTCTTTTGCAGAGCGTTTTAAAACTCACTCCGGATAAACC
>CAYYEB010000166.1:0-4352 GCA_964470725.1 uncultured Lachnospiraceae bacterium
GCAAGGCAGCTGAAATTCCGGAAGCAATTCGCAAGGGCAGAGAAGATGCTCAGAAAAATATGATTACTGTCGCAAGAACAGACTTCGGCAGCATTACACATGACAATTACGGAGTATTCGGCGGTGCAAAAGTTCTGCTGAAGAGAGCTCCAGAAGGTACCGGTGTTATTGCCGGAGGCCCGGCTCGTGCAGTGATCGAACTTGCCGGCATCAGCAATATCCGTACAAAGTCTCTTGGCTCCAACAACAAGCAGAATGTTGTTTTTGCAACTCTTGCAGGCCTCAAAGAGATCAAGACTCCTGAAGAAGTAGCTCGTCTTCGCGGCAAGACCGTAGAAGAGATCCTGGCATAAGGAGGCAAAGCGCAAATGGCAGACAAGAAGTTAAAAATTACACTTGTAAAATCTACAATCGGTGCAGTGAAGAAAAATAAGAAGATCATTGATAACATGGGCTTCCATAAACTCAACTCCAGCATCATTGTACCGGACAATGCTGCTACCCGCGGCCAGCTTGCCAAGATTGGCTATATGGTCAAGGTAGAAGAAGTCGAAGAATAATCAGGAGGTGCATTATGGATTTATCAAATTTATCACCGGCTGAGGGTTCCAGATTCAGCAACAACTTCCGCAGAGGAAGAGGCCATGGATCAGGAAACGGTAAGACGGCAGGCAAGGGCCATAAGGGCCAGAAGGCTCGTTCCGGAGCACCAAGACCTGGTTTCGAAGGCGGTCAGATGCCTCTGTACAGACGTCTTCCGAAGAGAGGATTCACAAACCGTAACAGCAAGGTCATCACAGCAATCAATGTAGATGTCCTGAACCGTTTTGAGGATGGCACGGAGGTTACTCCGGAGCTCCTGCTTGAGAGCGGCGCTGTGGCAAAATTAAATGACGGTGTCAAGATTCTTGGCAACGGCGATCTGACAAAGAAGCTTACCGTAAAGGTAAATGCAGTTTCCGCGTCAGCGAAAGAGAAAATTGAAGCAGCAGGCGGCACAGTTGAGGTGATCTGATGTTTAAAAAGATGATGGACGCTTTGAAAATTACAGAAATAAGACATAGACTCTGGTATGTCTTTTTCTGTCTGGTCATCATCCGTGCAGGTTCACAGGTCCCAGTCCCGGGTGTCAATACGAAGTTCTTTCAGTCCTGGTTCCAGAACCAGGCTGGAAGTGCATTCAACTTTTTTGATGCATTTACCGGTGGCTCATTTTCAAGTATGTCGGTACTGGCGCTTTCAATCACGCCATATATTACTTCTTCCATTATCATCCAGCTGCTGACGATAGCGATTCCGGCTCTCGAGGAGATGCAGAGGGATGGTGAAGACGGAAGAAAGAAGCTGACTGCGATTACAAGATATCTCAGTGTTGGTCTTTCTGTGTTTGAGTCAGTTGCAATGACCATCGGATTCGGTAATCGGGGACTGATCCCGGATATGAATTTTGTCAAGGCGTTTACTGTTGTAGCGGCACTCACAGCCGGATCCTCATTCCTTATGTGGATCGGTGAACAGATGACTGAAAAGGGAGTTGGAAATGGTATCTCCATGGTACTTCTCATCAACATCCTTTCCAGAATCCCGCAGGATCTTGCAAGCCTTTTCGATCAGTTCGTAAAAGGCAAGACCATTGCGCGCGGCGCTCTCGCAATTGTGATTATCGCCGCGATCATTATCGGTATGGTTGTGCTTGTTGTTATCCTTGACGGAGCAACGAGAAACATTCCGGTACAGTATTCAAAAAAGGTGGTCGGGCGCAGACAGTACGGCGGTCAGTCAACACATATTCCGCTGAAAGTCAATACGGCCGGCGTTATGCCGATTATTTTTGCTGCATCTATTATGTCCTTCCCGGGAATTATCGCAACATTCATGGGTAAGGCAAATGCAGGAGGATGGGTTGGAACTCTTCTGGGTATTTTAAGTGAAAATAACTGGTTCAATTTCAAATCTCATCCGATATACAATGTAGGTCTTCTGATTTATATTGCACTTGTGATTTTCTTTGCGTATTTCTATACGTCCATTACGTTCAATCCGCTTGAAGTTGCAGACAATATGAAGAAGGCCGGCGGATTTATTCCGGGCATTCGTCCGGGGAAACCGACGTCAGATTATCTGACAAAAATCCTGAATTACGTCATCTTCATCGGTGCTGTCGGACTGATGATTGTTGCAATCATCCCGTTCTTCTTTAATGGAATGTTCGGCGCGAATGTATCGTTTGGCGGTACATCTCTGATCATCATTGTTGGTGTCATACTGGAAGCTGTAAAGCAGGTGGAGTCAATGATGGTTGTGCGTAATTATAAGGGATTCTTAAGCGAATAAATTTTTGCGGTATATTTTTAGGGAAGGTTCTGATTCCGAACAGGGAGTGAGGGCGTTCCCTAAGTTCGTGTATATAAGCTGTGCTGTCTTGCGCCGAAATCATTTTGATTGCAGGCAATTCAGCATTTATGAAAGGAGGGACAATATGAGAATAATTATGCTCGGAGCACCTGGCGCCGGAAAGGGAACACAGGCTGCAAGAATTGCAGAGGAATATCATATTCCTCATATCTCCACAGGAGACATCTTCCGTGCAAATATCAAGGGAGGAACGGAACTTGGCAAGAAGGCAAAGAGCTATATGGACGCAGGAAAGCTCGTTCCGGATGAACTTGTATGTGATCTGGTAGCTGACCGCATTGCGCAGGATGACTGTAAGGATGGCTATATCCTTGACGGTTTCCCGAGAACCATTCCGCAGGCCGAGGCACTGGAGAAGGCTGCCGCAGATCTGAATACTAAAATCGATTACGCAGTCAACATCGACGTTCCGGATGAAGCAATCATTGAGAGAATGTCAGGAAGACGTGCCTGCCTGAAGTGCGGTGCAACATATCATGTGCAGTACAACCCGCCGAAGGAAGAGGGCAAGTGCGATAACTGCGGTGCGGATCTTGTGCAAAGAGATGATGACAAGCCGGAAACTGTGAAAACAAGACTGAATGTGTATCATACGCAGACACAGCCTCTGATTGATTTCTATAAGGATAAAAATATTCTTGTGACGGTGGACGGCACACAGCCCATGGATGAGGTGTTTACTTCTATTAAGAAGATTCTCGGAGACTGATGATGGCGGTACCAATACGGACGGAACGGGAAATTGAAAAGATGCGTACGGCGGGAAGAATGCTGGCAATTGTGCATAAGAAACTGCATGCATTTCTTCGACCCGGAATATCCACAGAGGACGTGGATGCGTTCTGCGAAGCGGAAATACGAAGGCTTGGCGGAATCCCGAACGTTCTGGGATATGGAGGATTTCCCGGATCCGTCTGTACATCGGTCAATGACGTCGTGGTACACGGGATCCCTTCCGGAAATGTGATTCTTCAGGAGGGAGACATCATATCCCTTGATACAGGACTGTCCTATGAGGGATATCATGCGGACGCGGCAAGAACCTGGGGAATCGGAAAGATTTCCGAGGAGGCGCAGAGACTGATCCATGTGACGCGGGAATCATTCTTTGAAGGAATCCGGCAGGCGAAAGCACACCATCATCTTTATGAGATTTCCAGTGCGGTGGATGAGTATGCATCCGCCCGGGGCTATGGCGTTGTGGCCGGATTTGCGGGTCACGGGATCGGGAGGCATCTTCATGAATATCCGGATGTTCCGAATACAACACAGAAGGCGAGAGGAATGATTCTTGAGCCGGGAATGACATTTGCCGTGGAACCGATGATCACGGCCGGTAGTCCGGATGTAGACCTTGATGAAGATGACGGATGGACAGTTCGAACAAAGGACGGCTCATGGGCCGCACATTACGAAAATACAATTCTAATCACAGAAGGTGATGCAGAAATTCTGACATATGACAAGGGGGAATGAAACATGTCAAAAGCAGATGCAATTGAAGTCGAAGGCAAGGTAATTGAAAAGCTTCCGAATGCGATGTTCCGTGTGGAACTTGAAAACAAGCATGTCGTGCTTGCACACATCAGCGGTAAGCTCAGAATGAATTTTATCCGTATTCTTCCGGGAGATAAGGTTACCATTGAACTTTCTCCGTATGATCTGGATAAGGGAAGAATCGTCTGGAGAGATAAATAATCCGTTTGGATTTTTGAAAAAGTGAATTGAAAGTATATGGTTTTCGGTGAGAATTTCGGTAAAAACTTTTGCTTGCAAATGCACTTGCCCGATGATATACTTATTCTTGCTGCGCTGGGATACTATGCCCAAATGCAGTATTTTCGCGAATGATTCACAAAAAAGGAGGACACAATGAAAGTAAGATCTTCTGTGAAACCGATGTGCGAAAAGTGCAAGGTTATCAAAAGAAAGGGATC
>CAYYEB010000167.1:0-4286 GCA_964470725.1 uncultured Lachnospiraceae bacterium
TTATCGATCACAAGCCCCTCAATCTGATGGAAAGACGGAGAATGTGTCGCATCCACTTCATCAGAACGGAAGACACGTCCCGGAGCAATCATGCGGATCGGAAGCTTTCCTTTTTCCATGACACGTGCCTGTACCGGAGATGTCTGGGTTCTTAAGAGAATATCATCCGTGATATAGAAGGTATCCTGTTCATCCTTTGCCGGATGATTCGGCGGAATATTGAGCTTTGTGAAATTATATTCATCCCACTCGATCTCAGGTCCCTCGATGACCTCATATCCCATTCCGGTAAAGACATTTTCCACTTCCTGCAGAGCAATCTGATTCGGATGTCTGTGACCTGTCTTCTGCATTTTTGCCGGAAGCGTCACGTCTATTGTTTCCGCTTCAAGACGCTTCTGAAGTGCCTCTTTTTCAAATGTCTTTTTTCTTTCCTCAAGATTTGCCTCAACCGCAGCACGGGCTTCATTTACCCATTTTCCTACCGCAGGTTTTTCTTCCTTCGGTACGCTGCGCATCAGCTTCATCACCTGGGCCATTGCGCCTTTTTTTCCAAGCACGCCGACACGGATTGCATTCAGTTTATCGAGTCCCTCCGCCTCATTGATCTCTTTGAGAGCCTTTTCCTTGATTTCTTTGACTCTCTCTTCTATTTCACTCATGAAAACCTCCTGATGACTGCCTCAGCAGATACTTTGCAACCAAGTTCAAGAATCCTTCGACTCTTTCTCTTTTTCATCTTCCCAATCTATATCATATTCCGGAAAAGGATCATCTGCTTTCGTTGATTCTTTTTCGTCTTCTTCATCGTCACGGATCGGGCGCCAGATGGAATACTCATCCAGTTCCTTTTCCACCTGTTCCTTTTTCCTTACTCTCGCATCCCTGACAACATCCATGGACTGTATGAAAATATTTCCATCCGGATCTTCATACAGAACACGGTTAAGTTCCGCACCGATCAGAACAAAATATGCACAAAAGTATATCCAGATCATCGCCAGAATAAGTCCTGTCAGCGTACCGTACATTGCAGTAAAATTCGCATTATGGCTATAATAAATTCCCAGCAGGTAAGAAAAGAACATCCACATGGTGGATACGATCAGTGCACCCGGAAGCTGACTCTTAAATGTATATCTGCAGTTCGGCAGAAACTTGTAGATAAACAGCATAATCAGAATCAGACCGACATATTCGAAAATAATCCGAAACGATCGAATGAACTTCACAATCTCATTGACGACCGGATAACTCTCTTCAAGAACTGTCTGTATTTTCTGTCCTGACACAGATACATAAATTGCCCCGACAACCAGAAACATGAAAATAATGACATAAACCATGGAACGGAAGCGCAGAAAAAACCAGCCACGTGTTTCCTTCACCCGGCTGATGACATTCAGACCATTTGACAGTGCATGAAATACCTTTGCCGCAGACCAGACCAGAATCACAATCGAGATTGGCACATATGCATAAGTTTTCTGGTCGACTTCTTCCACAATCGTCTTGACGTAGCTTCTCAGTCCTTCCGGGATCACCCCCAGAAGAGCTTCCGTAAGCGCAGAAAAATCTGCATGCATGGCTCTGCATGCAGCGACAAAAATCATAAAAAACGGAATAAAGGAAATAATAAGAAAATAGGCGCATGTTGCTGCATATGCGCCCATATGATCATCAGAACATCTTCCTGCAAAAGACCGGAATACTTTTGTGACATCCTTAATCATGAATCAGACAGATCCCTTACTTTTATTCCAAGCCAAATGTATAACACGTTGTGGTACTGTATCTTTCTCCTGCTTCCAGCTTCGGGCTGTCAAATGCAGAAACATTGATGCTGTTCGGGAAATGCTGTGTTTCAAGTGCGAATCCCTCATGTACACCATAGACATGTCCGTTCTTTCCGACCGGTCCCTTGATGGAATTGCCCGCATAAAACTGTACACCCGGCTGGTCCGTCATAACAGTCATAGTAATTCCTGTCTTATCCGCCGCAACACGAGCCACATTCCGAAGACCGCTTCCATTCAGGGCAAAATTGTGATCATAACCTCCGGCATGCTGCAGCTGCTCGTTATCTGCCTGTGCATCCTGGCGGATTGTCTTCGGCGTGCGGAAATCAAACGGCGTGCCTTCTACCTTTTCCACTGTTCCATACGGGATCAGTTCCTCATCGATCGGGGTATATCCATCCGCCGAAATCTGAAGCGTATGATCCAGAATTGTACCGCTGCCTTCACCATTCAGGTTGAAATACGAATGATTTGTCATATTGGCAACCGTATCCTGATCAGAAACACCCTCATAATGAATCTTGACCTTGTTATCCTCAGTCAGCATATATGTCACTGTGACATTGAACTTTCCCGGGAATCCCTGGTCACCATCCGGGCTTTCGAGGCTGAAGGATACGCATCCGTTTTTCTCATCCGTCTTTGCCTTCCACATCCTGAACTCATATCCGTCAGGACCGCTGTGAAGGTTATTACGTCCGCCCTCATTTAATGCCAGCTGATATTCCTGTCCATTGATGGAAAATCTTCCGCCCTTGATTCTGTTGCCGTTTCGTCCGATCGTTGCACCGAAATGAGGAGGATTCTGTTCATAGTCCTCCACACTGTCATATCCCAGAACAACGTCTGTCAGTCTTCCGTCCTTATCCGGAACGCACACATTTTTCAATACCGCACCAAAATCAATGACTGTAATAGATGCACCTTTTGCGTTAGTAACCGTATACGCAGTTACCTTCTCTTTGTTTTTTGTCTCGCCAAATAACGAGCTTTCAATTTTCATCTTTTTCTCCAGAAACTTATCTATAAAAAGTTTAGAAATCCCCCGGAATGCCGTTCCTATGAAGCTGACGCCTAGCCCTAGCCAGGTGGGTTTCCGCAGCCGGTTCTCTGCCTTCCACTGAAAGCAATGAGGCCTGACATCAATACCGGTAATATAAGAATCCCTTATGTCAAAAATGTAGGATCAGGAAAAATAGGTGATCGCACATTCCAGGTTCAAAAGAAATTATAAACTATTCGTGTGGCAAAGTAAATGCGTGTCGGCCAAAGTCTTTGTTACTGTTTCACTTGGTTTATAATTGACGGGAGTCAAATCATGGGCTGTCTGCTCCGGGACGCTTCCGCTCGCTCGTTCTCGCAGCGGTTCTAAATTCATGCTGCGCCTTACGGCTTGCATTCATTAATAACCGGCGTCACTCGGACGCCCGAAGCAGGCAGCCCATGATCTGACTCCCTGTACACTAAGAAGCGACCTGTAACAAGTTTTCTCTTACTGTATACCGAGAATCTTTTTCACGGCGCCCGGCATACCGTCCACATCCACGACGGTGTTGTGACGCACCGGTGCTGTCCGAATGTCCGTAATCGCCGGCGGTTCTTCTACTCCGGAAAGTTCCTTCAGCATGTCAATGAGTTCAAAATCGTCTTTACCCTCTACCGCATCCGGACGAATTGCTCCGACAACGGCTCTTGCGAATTTAAACGGACTGGCCGTGGAAGCGATGACTGTCGGCGTCTTGTCCTTGGTCTCTTCCGCATATTTATGATAGACCTCAGAAGCTACGCCTGTGTGCGTATCAATGACATATCCGGTATCTTCATAGAGTTTTCTGATTCCTGCGAAATTTTCCTCCTCTGTTGCAAAACCTCCTCGGAAGTCCTTCAGCTGCTCCCGCATTTCCGGTGTGATTTTATAATCTCCGGTTTCGCTTAAGTCCTTCATAAATGCCCTGCATTTTTCCGGATCATTTCCGCAGATTCTGTAGATCAGACGCTCCAGATTGCTTGAAATCAGAATATCCATGGACGGTGAAGACGTCAGAATAAACTTACGGTTCTTATCATATTCTCCGCTCTGGAAGAAGTCATAAAGAACCTTGTTCTCGTTCGATGCACAGATCAGGGTCTTGACCGGCAGTCCCATAAGTTTTGCGTAATATGCCGCAAGAATATTTCCGAAATTTCCGGTCGGTACTGTGATGTTGATCAGGTCACCTGCTTTGATTTCTCCCTGTTTTACCAGGTTCGCATAAGCATAGACGTAATAGACGATCTGTGGCACCAGACGGCCGATGTTGATGGAATTGGCGGAAGAAAACTGATATCCCGCTTCACTGATCTCCCGGTTCATTTCCTCATCATTGAACATTTTCTTGACGGCGCTCTGCGCATCATCGAAATTTCCGCGGATTGCCACTACGTGTGTATTTTCACCCCGCTGCGTCACCATCTGCCTTTCCTGCACATTGGAGACGCCGTCCTTCG
>CAYYEB010000168.1:0-4280 GCA_964470725.1 uncultured Lachnospiraceae bacterium
GCTTCTTGAATAATAGATTACTAATGTCTTTGCCATGATGAGTCTCCTTTTTTATATCTGCCTCACGTTTTGCTATTTCCTGTCTTCTTTGAATTAATGCTTTTGTTATTGTTTTCCTTCTTCCATGCCTGTCTCAAGCCCTGGCTGCAGCGGTCCATAGTAGTAGGATGCGGTCGCCCCGCCGTCGATCAGGAACGTCGAACCGGTTATGAACTGCGCTCTCTCGCTCATAATCAATTCTGCCACATCCGCGATCTCGTCCGCCGTCCCGGGACGTCCTGCCGGGCACTTTGCGAACATGTTCTTATAGAAATCGCCGCGGATTCCATTGAATTCATCGATCGCAAGCGGTGTCACAATGATTCCGGGTGCAATGTCATTGATTCTTGCACCTCGTTTTCCCCACTCAACTGCTTCATACATCACGCGTTTTTCATTACATCTCTTGGCGAGCTGATAAGCCTTGAGTGTATTCTCAATCTTATCCGGCTGAAGGAAATCAAGTTTCAGAAGCTCCTCCGTCGGTGTTGTTGCAAGAGCCCTGTCCTGCTCGGGCGTCAGCTGCGGCATCCGCCATCCGGACTGGCTGGAAATCGTCACTCCTGCTCCGCCGGGTACAATTACCTTGCGTACTTCTTCAAGCAGCACGGCAGTGCCATAAAGGTCGACTGCGAGAATTGCTTCCTTCGATGCCTGCGAAGGAGACATGCCGGCACCGTTGACCAGATATTTGATGTCTCCATACTTCTGACCTTCTGCGATCATAGCTTTGATGGATTCCCTCGACGACAGATCCATTTCAAACGGAACGGCGTCAAAGCCCGCATTGTTCATTGTATCCGCAATTGCTTTCGCATGATTCAGATTTTTGTCGCCGAGGACAATCTTTTTTCCGTATCCGATTCTTCTCGCGATCGCCATGGAAATCTGTCCCGCACCTGTAACGAACATTACTTCTCTTGTCATTTTATGATTCCCCCATTTTTTAGACTTTATGTTATAAGATACCCTGAAATCTTTTTACAGACAGGACGTAAATATTTCTACCACATCATCCGCTGTGAGCGATACATATGCTCCCTGAAGGCCAAAGAACTTCACAGCGTCTTCAGCCATCGGCCGAAAATATGTATCATCAATATTTAATTCCGAAAGCGTCATGGGAACCCCGATTGATCTGATAAAATCTGAAAGTTTCTGTATTCCCTGTTTTGCCAGTTTCTCCTCATTATTACCTTCAAGACCCCATACATTCCTTGCAAAGCGTGCGAAACGGGGAGTCACGGACGGATCTTTGTCAAGGATATAAGTCATCCATCTCGGCGTAAGAATCGCAAGACCGACTCCGTGTGTAATGTCGTAATAGGCACTTAGTTCATGCTCCATGGCATGGCACGGCCAGTTGGAAGCAGCTTTTCCATAATGTGGCATGCCAGAGCAGGCAATATCGCTGTCATACATCAGGTTCGCACGGGCACTGTAATTTTCCGGATCTTTTAGCGCGACGGGAAGATTTCTGATCACAGATTTCAAAATGCCTTCTTCAATTGCTTCCGAAAGATCTGCATCATCCGTGCGGGAAAAATATCCCTCAATAACGTGGCTCATCGTATCGAACCCGCCAGCTGCCGTCTGCCTGGCCGGAACGGAAAATGTATAAGTCGGATCGCAGATGGAAGCCTTCGGAAATGTATAGCTGCCGCCAAGTTTCTTGTTCTCTTTTGTATTGGAAATAACAGCTCCATTATCAAACTCGGAACCTGTAGCAGCCGCAGTCAGAATAACAATAAGCGGGAGAGCCTTTCTTTCATGATCCGCTGTTTCTACCATCTGCCAGAGATCCCCATCATAAAAAGTTCCGCAGGCGACTGCCTTGCTGCAGTCAATTGTGCTTCCGCCGCCGACTGCCAGGATGACATCGATATTGTTTTCCCGGCACAACCTCACACCTCGTTCCACAGACTCGATCTTTGGATTAGGCTCGATACCAGAAAGCTCCGTCACTTTATTTCCATTCTCATTAAGGATAGTCATAATCTGGTTATACAGGCCGTTTCTCTTAATGGAACCCCCGCCATATGAAAGCAGCACATTTTTTCCATAACGGTTTACCAGCTCTGCCAAATGGCTGATCTGCCCTTTCCCAAAATAGATTTCTGTTGGTATTGCGTGAATAAAATTTTCCATTGTTTCTTATCTCCTTCGAAAGTAATTCACATTTAAGATAAACATCTTTCATACGTTGATGACTTGGCTTTCGTCATCCTCCACCTCTCGATCATTTCCTGTCATCTTTGAATTGCTGTCTTGGTGTTTCTCTTTACAATGGGTATTGTATTGCGGTGTAGTTATATTATCAAATTGAAATATTAAATAAGTGATTTAAAAATTAAATCGTTATAGAAGAAGCATACATCTCACCATAAAGAACCATGAATAAACAATTTTCCAGCTTTTTCAGATTCTTCAAAAAGATCCAAAAAAGCATCGGCAGATTTCTCCACCGATGCCTGTTCCTATTTCCTTATATCGATACCTGTTGATGTCATTCATTTGAACTTGATTAACCATGAAAAATCTGTGAAGTCCACAGATTTTTCATAAAAATACGTTTGAATACTTCCAACAGACAATTTTATTAAGAAAAAAGTATCTGCGAAAGGAGCGGTTTACGTATGAAGAAACAATTTCTTATTTTACTGCTTGCATCCATGATGGCAGTATCCACAGCGGCCTGCGGTTCCTCAGGAACGGGATCGGCCTCATCCATATCGGAAAATACATCTTCTGATGCAAAATCAGATAAGCCTGCTAACCCTCCCGATAAAGCCCCCGGACCGGGAGGAAAATCGGGCCCGGGAGGGGAAAGCTTCGGAGGATCCAAAGAGGTGGAACAGGGAACCGCGGCCAATACAATCAGTAAGAACAGTACGGTTTCTTCAAAAACCTACACCTCTTCCGGCGACGATGAAAATGCGCTCAGAGTAGATAACGCATCAGTTACCCTGGATGGAATCACAGTGAATAAGACGGGCGGATCATCATCCAATACGGAGGACGGCGACTTCTACGGCATGAATGCCGGACTCCTTGCAACAAACGGAGCAAACGTAACAATAAAAAATGCAACCGTTCAGACTTCGGCTCAAAACGGAAATGGAATATTTTCTTATGGGGATGGGACCACCGTCAATATTTCGGATTCCAAGATTACGACGGAAAAAGATAACTCCGGAGGAATCCAGACCACAGGAGGCGGGACAACCAATGCAACAAATCTGACTGTGGCGACAAGCGGAAACTCTTCCGCAGCGATTCGTTCGGACAGAGGCGGAGGAACGGTCAACGTCAAAAAAGGCACTTATACGACAAACGGTTACAACTCTCCTGCTGTTTACTCCACTGCGAAAATTTCCGTGGAGGATGCCGATCTTACAGCCAACAATTCCGAGGCGCTTGTCATCGAAGGCCAGAATTCGATGACTCTGAAAGATACAGACGTAACCGGAAATATGAGCAGCGACAAGGGGACCAGTTCCGACACGAATGTTCATAACGTAATGATCTATCAGTCAATGTCCGGAGATGCGGATGAGGGAAAGTCCAGCTTCTCTATGACCGGCGGTTCCCTGACCGGCAAAAACGGCGATATGTTCTATGTGACCAACACGGACTGCGAAATCAGTCTGAGCAAAGTCTCTATTACAAACGAGGATCCGGATGGCAATCTTCTTACAGTAAAGGGTAATGACGCAAGTCATGGCTGGGGAACTGCAGGATCGAACGGGGGAAATGTCACATTAAACTGCAGCGGGCAGACGCTGAACGGCAATATTGTGGTAGACAGTATTTCCACATTGCACATGACACTATCGGACAATAGCAGTTTTACGGGCACCATCAATATCACAAAGAATGAAGAGAACGGAACTGCGGTAGATAATAATGCCGTCGTAACGGTTGAGAAAGGTTCCACCTGGACTCTGACAGGGGACTGTAAGATTACAAGTCTTACAAATGATGGAACAATTGATTATAATGGTCATACCATCACTCTTTCCGACGGAACTGTTCTTGACGGAAACAATTAAGCAAAATACGAAGGCCACGATTCCGGCAGGAAAATCGTGGCCTTCTAAATATGTATAAGATCAGGAGAATGGAAATGCATCAATGAGTCCAGGCAGATTCTGCCTGGACTCATTTTCGATTTTATCTAAATATGTCACTTATCGCGTGCCTTCCTCAATCCATGCTTCATCCTGTTCGTACACCTTCTG
>CAYYEB010000169.1:0-4262 GCA_964470725.1 uncultured Lachnospiraceae bacterium
CGGGCCACATGGTCCACATCCATCATGACAATTTCATTTCTGCAGTTATTGACCTCAAATGAGTAATCCACACGGGCGGACTTTGCGCGCTCTTCAATGATGGAATTCACTTCATCAAAAATGTCATTTTCCGGAACAGCCTCAAAATTCGTCACGACCTTGCCGGCATCCAGTTTGCTCGTTTCAAGCACCTCATCGATCAAATCCAGCAGATATTTGCTTGAAGACTGCATCTTTTCAAGGTTCTGTTTCAGATCTTCCGGGATATCCTTTTTCTCAAGGCTCAATTCCAGAAGTCCGATAATTGCAGTCAGAGGCGTTCTCATGTCATGACTCATATTGGAGAGGAAGTTTTCCTTCTCCTGACTCGTTCTGGCGGCAATTCTGAGTGCCTCACTCATCTCCTCCAGCTGTGCCTCGTCATTTGCCTGCTGCGTTGTATCCACAAAGGTCAGAACCAATCCCTGAATCTCACTGTCCTTATCATTTTCCCCAGTATTTGCATCCTTTGCATCACCGTCATCCGTCTTCACACGATATGGTGCAATACGAATCAGATATGTCTTGCCGGCAACGGAGGCCGTCTGGCATTCCACCGGTTCGTGTGTCTTCAGCACCTTCTCGGAAAGGTCAATCAGATTGATCGAAGCAAAGTTGTATGCCAGGAAATGCAGAGATCTTCCCACATCCTGATCCGCAATCTTGAACTCCGACGCGATATATTCCGTAAATTTCCGGATATTGAGGTCCTTGTCCACAAGCATGATACCGACCAGCGTAGATGAGAGGAAGTTCGCCATGTCATTGTTGACTGCGGCAAATTCCGTCACCTTGGACTGATACTCCGAATTGACCGTATAAAGTTCCTCATTGACGGACTGCAGCTCCTCATTTGAGCTCTGCAGCTCCTCATTTGAAGTCAGAAGCTCCTCATTTGCCGCCTGCAGTTCCGCATTTACGGATTCAAGTTCCATAACGGTCTGACGAAGGCTGTCCTGGGTAACATGAAGTTCCTTCTCAAGATCCGAGATTCGTCTCGATGCAGCTTCGTCAATATTATAATGAACCACCTCGCCTGTCAGAGGATGTCCGTTTCGGATAAAGGACACCACCGTAAGGCCGGTCATATCATCCACCTTGTCGTGAATCGGAACCGCCACGATGGAAATGTACTCCGGTTTATCCTCGAGCTGTACCGGAATTTTGTCGTATGCGACGCGCTTGTTCTTGTCTCTGGCCTCTTTCAGGGCTGTGGAGACGGCAATCTTAAGATCCGCCCGCAGCAGCAGGAAAATATCAAGCGTTGCGGATCCCGTCGGAATCGTCAGGAAGCGTGAACAATCGCCAAAGGTATGCTTCAGCTCATTATTTTCATCGACAATCACACTGGCCGGCATCAGCTCTTCGAACACTTTCATGTTCAATTCAGTCGGTGAATAATCCGTGTTGATGTTTGACTGGCGTCCCTTGGGCTTTGGAACATCCAGGTTGTTCTCCACGTTCTTCATGGAATAGTGAAGCTTATCGTGGGCCGGCATCTTCCCATCCGCATGGTGAACAAAGATCTTCTCATTTGCGCAAAATGCCCGGAATACATCTGAATACTCACCGACGGATTCGGACTTTCCGAGGAAGAGATAGCCTCCGTCCTTTAATGCCATGTGGAAAATGGCAAACAGGTTCTTCTGCAGCACATTCTGAAAATAGATCAGAAGATTTCGGCAGCTGATGAGATCCAGGCGGCCGAACGGAGGATCCTGAAATACATTATGCTGCGCAAATACGATCATTTTCCGGATTTCATGATTGACCGTATAGCGGTTTCCGCGCCGTGTAAAGAAGCGGCTGAGGCGCGTCACGCTGACGTCCTCAATGATATTTTCACTGTAGACGCCCCGGCTTGCGAACTGCACCGAATCCGTGTCAAGATCCGTTGCGAAAATCTTGATATCCCGCTTCAGCCCCAGCTCCTCCATGCATTCCGCAAACAGGATAGCTATGGAATAGGCCTCCTCGCCCGTAGAGCATCCGGCCACCCAGACCCGAATCTGATCCCGGCTCTTGCTGTTGCGCACCATGTCCATGATGACACGGCTCTTCAGCACTTCAAAATATTCCGGATCCCGGAAGAAGCTGGTCACTCCGATCAGGACTTCCTTCGCCAGCGTCTTGGCTTCTTCGGGACTATTCTTTAAATACTCCACATAATTGGACAGATTCCGGCAGTGCGTCACAACAATACGCCGCTCAATCCTTCTGAGGATTGTGGTCTGCTTATAGTAAGTATAATTCGTATTTGTCACACTCTTCAGGATGGAAAATACCTGAGAGAGAAGATCGCCGTCCGTCAGCTGAAGTCTGCCATTGCTGTCGTTGATGGAAGCCGCAATATGGGACATTTCCTTTCCGATGGCATCCGGTTTTAAAACGATATCCACAAATCCCGTTGCAATCGCATTTTTCGGCATACCATCGAACTTGGCGCTTTCCGGATCCTGCACGATAATCATGCCGTTTTCTTCCTTGATACTCCGGATTCCATTCGTGCCATCAGAACCTGTCCCGCTCAAAATGACAGCCACGGCACGATTCTCATAGGCCTCCGCCAGAGAACGAAAGAAAATGTCGATCGGATGGTTGATTTTTGAATGGTCATATTCTTTCAAATGAAGAATATCCGAACTGATTTCAATATTATACTTTGGCGGAAGCGTATAGACATGGTTCCGCTGCAGTTCCATCCCGTCCGTAATCTCCTCTACGGGCATAGATGTATACTTGCTTAAAATATCCACAAGAAGACTCTTATGATCCGGAGACAGATGCTGAATGATCACAAAAGCCATTCCGGTATTGCTTGGCAGAAATGTCAGAAACTGCTGGAGAGCCTCCAGTCCTCCCGCGGACGCGCCGACACCGACGACACAGGATGGCTGAAGTTCCATCGGATATTTTATATTTTTCGCATCCATAAAAAACCTCCTGCCCACTGCTATGCTGATAATCTTATTTTACCACATCCGTGCGGAATTTTTGCGTCAAAAACCGCATACACCAGCCGCTGTATAAGTCTTACGCACAGCTCCATTGCTTCGCAATTCCCGCTGTGCTTATACAGTAAAAAAGGACAGTCCCATACGGAACTGTCCATAAACAGAAGTCTTTCTTTCGATCAGCGCTTGCTGAACTGCGGAGCACGACGTGCACCTTTCAGACCATACTTCTTTCTTTCCTTCATTCTCGGATCTCTTGTAAGATATCCGTTCTTCTTCAGGATCGGACGATACTCTTCGTCAACCTTTGTCAGCGCACGTGCCAGACCATGACGAATTGCGCCTGCCTGACCTGTGTATCCGCCGCCGTGAACCATAACGGTTACGTCAAACTTATCTGCATTGTTTGTTGCAGTCAGCGGCTGACGAACGATAACCTTCAGAGATTCCTCGCCGAAGAAATCATCGATGTCTCTTTTGTTGATTGTGATCTTGCCTGTTCCCTGAGAAAGGTACACTCTAGCAACAGACTTTTTTCTTCTACCTGTACCATAAAACTTTTCCGTAGCCAATTTCGCACCCTCCTATTACAGTGTAATTACTTCCGGCTTCTGAGCTGCATGATTATGATCCGGTCCTACATACACATGAAGCTTCTTGTACTCAGCATCGCCAAGTGCTCCATGAGGGATCATACCGCGAACTGCATGCTCAACAACTCTTTCCGGATGTCTCTGCAGCATCTCGCGCAGTGTTGTGAATGTTGTTCCGCCTACATATTTGGAATGCTTGAAGTATACTTTCTGATCCAGCTTCTTGCCGGTTACCTTTACCTTCTCAGCATTTACAATGATCAGATAATCACCTGTATCAACATGAGGTGTATAAATCGGCTTGTTTTTCCCCGTCAGGATGTTTGCTGCTGCGGTAGCAAGGCGGCCAAGTGTTACATCCGTTGCATCGATAACGTACCACTTACGCTCAATCTCTGCCGGCTTCGCCATAAATGTTTTCATGGTTATTCCTCCAATAAATCACACGATGTATATAGTGTCACATACTGTATCGAATGATGTATCCATACAGTTTATTTCAACAGACCGGATGATGCCATTCATCGATTCCGGGCGTGCCGCTTACCGATACCGGGGCAGGTCCGATAAACACACAAATTAAAATGCGACCGGGAATGTCGCACTTTTGTATTATAACGAAAGCGGTAATTCCAGTCAAGAGTTTGACGGAAAGAATTGTTTCCTATAGAATAAA
>CAYYEB010000170.1:0-4259 GCA_964470725.1 uncultured Lachnospiraceae bacterium
TTGCGGCTGGAATCAACATGAATGAAGTGCGGAAGCCCAAAAGACGATCTAATACCATCGTAAGAGGCCGAAATCCGGAAGCAAATGCTCAAGGAAAGAGAGAAGTTCAAGAACCGCGTTTTGCCCGTCTGACGGCGCTACAAGGCGCTGTGGGCATACGTAGAGCAGAGCTGAAGCATCTTACGGGGAAAGACTGGGACGGCACATATGTGACTGTAGAGCGTGGGAAAAATGGAAAGCGTCAGCGTCAGTACGTGTTGCCAGAAGATCGCCAGATTGTAAATCAGATTTTTGCAAACGTAAAACCTGACCAGCGAGTATTTTCAGACGCAGAAATGACAAACAAAATTGATTTGCATGGTATGCGTGCAGAGCACGCGCGAAAATGTTATCAATACTATCTTGAACATACAAAAGGGAGAAGAGCGCGCGGAAGATTGCGTGCAGACCTATTGACGGCATGGGATGAAGGCCATCCGGGAGAGCCCAAAGATAGTCAAAGAAGGAAGGCTTTTGCTGCAACGTTATACGATAATTCTCCATATTGTCTACGCGGCAGTAACCGCGCAAAGGCTATCAAGAACGGTCTTCCGGTGGAATATAATCGGCTCTGCCTTATGGCAGTATCAGTAAGGCACTTAGCGCACTGGCGACTTGGCGTAACTGTAACGAATTACTTGATTCCTTGAAGCTTACTCTGGAGTTTTATAAAAATATGGAATAGAATAATTTGCAACAAGTAGTACAACATGTTGTAAATTAGGGCAAAAACATTGACTTTACAGGAGTTTGTTAATACCAACGATGTTGCATATGAAACAGTTAGGATTTTTATTAAGAGACATAAGCTTGAGACTTTAAAAGATTCAAAAGGGCGAGTGATTCTTCCGGATTCAACTCTGAATGTTTTAGAAAAGCAATATCAAAAAAAGCAACCGTTACAAGTTATAGAAGATCCCGCGCTGCTAAAAAAAATTTTGCAACTTCAAGATAAAGTTATCGAATTGCAAGAGAGGCTCGAAAAAGCAGCAACACAAATGGCTGAAAAGAATGCTGATATAAAGCTGTTGGAGAGTCAAAAGCAGGATATGAAGAAATTACTGGAGGAAAATGAAAAACAAAAAGAGCAAATCAAGCAGCTGAAAGGCAATGCTGATGAGTTAGGACGGAAGCTAGATCATATGCGGCATCGTACGCTTTGGCAGAGAATAAGAAATAAATAAACGCTTCAAAAATGTTGCGCATTTATGCAACAAAGAAAAAAGAGCTTGATTGACAATTGAGTTTTATCGCGTAAAATAGAGTTTGTAAGGAATGTAAGAATTTGTCCATCTGGACAGCAAAACCCGCCGGAGTTGCAGCTCCGGCGGGTTTTTTAGTACTTTTGGCGAGGTGACTCAAACCTCAGGCTGGCTACGCGCAATTACTTTCTGTCCAACCATTTGATCACGTAGTGCGTAGCTACGCTCGCCGCGACAGAAATAAGGAATGTAAGAATATATTCCATCTGGCCACACCTCCTTTCTGCACCTGTATTGGAGGCGGTAGCTTATCTAGCTTATCACAAATATCTTCTGCTGATATTCTAATCGTCACATATTTCAAGTTTTGCTCTCTTGTGATCTTACGGTATTACTTTAGCCGGTTACTGACGTTTTAGCGTTTTGATTGCCTTTTTGGGGAGCAAACCGCCGGCGGCTACTTATAAATCTTATTAATCTTATTAAAAATATTCTGCCACATTTTGGGCGGTATAACTGCTACATTTTGGGCGGTATAACTGCTACATTTTGGGCGGTATAAACTGCTACAAATAAGTTGACATAGTAGCAGAATAGTATATAATAGAGTTATTATATGGGTAATGGGAAACATTTTCGTGAAAGAGGGGTAATTGTCGTGTTGAACGAGACAGACGAAGATTATCATCAGATGAGTTTCGAGGATTATTTTCGAGACAAAGTCAAGCCAAACTTGTTTGCCGTATCGAGAGTGTTTGCCGAGGCCCGAAAGCAAATGAATTTGGCTGAGTACAAGGTTTTCACTTATGCTTTGACCAACATACGCTGGCAAGATCCGTGTCCGGATACTCTCTACGTCGATAAAAAGGTGGCGGCACAGCTAATCGACATGAAGTCGGATGCTACTGACCTGTCGCAGCATTTAAAGAGGGCGATTGGAGACCTACCGGTACACAGTTACTTGAAGTTTTCCGACAAGGACTCAGGTACGTGGGTCAATGGGTGCTTCGTGAGCACCATCGCCTTTTTTAAAAATCGCCTCAGAATCCGGATGAATCCGGATTATTTGGATCTTTTTGGACGTCTGGATAAGGGCTACATTAACATGTGGTCGGCAGACATTTATAAAATGCACTCAGAGCGTAGTGTTAAATTTTACGAGCTACTGAGAGAAAACAGCGATACAAGAGAAGATATAAATGTTGGTACGATGGGAATTAAAGCTTTCAAAGAGCTTTTTGATATTCCAAAAGACGGTCCAGGGTCATATATGCGAGACGCGAAGAACGGAGGGTTCAACCGACAAGCTTTCGAAAGGCGAATTATTGATCCTGTCTTCGAGGACTTGACGCACACCGAGATGATACATCTTACCGTGCAGCCAGATGGTAAGCTCTACGAAAAGGTCAAGTCACACGGGCGCATCATCGGATATCGTTTTTACTGGACGATCTCGATGTATCCTAGAGTTGCTTCGGCAGAAGAACTGCATGAGGTAAACAAATTGGCGGACAAAAACCCGAAAGTTCTTAAAGTTGCTAAAGATCTTGCTAATGGCATCAAGCATTCTAAAAAGTCGAAAAGCAAGACATCGGGAGGGGCTGACGTGTCGCAGACGGGCTACTCGGACTACGGGGATGAGCACTCATATAATTACGATGATTTAGAGTATCAACTTGCACATCTTGGAGATAATGAAAAAATCAATGAATAATGAATGATGATAGTGACCATGAGAAATATATCATGGTCACTTTTTGCTATTATTTGTAATCATCAAACGACATTTGGCCTGGTAATTGATCGTCGGCGCTGCGCATTTCCGCAACATCATTAAGGCTACGCTTAAGCTGATACCATGTGCCTGATGATACTTTGTCCACCTCAAGATATGGTGCAAGCCTCTTGAGAGCACGACTTACCTCAGATCGATTTTTGCTGCCACCGTAATAGTCCTGCACCTGGTGACGGGATTTACTAGTGTACAAGTAATTAGCCAGTTCTAGATCACGACGCGTTATGTTTTTATCATTGAGCATTGCTGTAATGACTTCTCTAAACTTGCCCATGTCAATGTATTCAGCTGCCATAAATTTTACCTCCTGAACTGCCTTTAACCTAATAACATTATATTACATGTTGCGTTAGCACGCAACACAAACCCATGATGAAAGAGAAAAAGAGATTTCAAAATCTCTTTTTTGTAAATTTGAGGTTTTGAACCTTGCTATTTTTATTGTGTGCAATCAGCACACCGGGTTAGCGGTAGTTGCTATATAATGAGCGTAAATAATGGTGTTGGAGAAAATGGAAAATGGAAAAGAGACAGAAAAGATCAAGACAACCTATGAAAAAGTCAACTAAAATAGCTCTTATAATTGTCTGCATTTGTGTGATTGCGTTTGACGTGTTGATAATAGCATCATCACGGGGCTCATCAGCAACAACTTCTTCAACGTCGGTAAGTAATGCAACGATAAGTGGCACTACATCATCAAAACAGACGTCAGCAACAGCTACACCGGAACAGAAGGCTTTAACGAGTTCAGCTAAGACGTCATCACCTTCAACTTCAAAAGGAAAAGTTGTTTATGAAGATAGCAGTTTAAAGGTTACTTTCTTAGGAGTATCAGAACAAGCTGGATTTATTTATGTTAATACTAGACTTGATAATAAAACGGATAATGATATGACAGTATATCCGACTGATACGTCTATAAATGGAACTATGGTACAACTTGGGAGTGGAGTGCCCCCTAAGATGACTGGTAGAAAGAATCTTGTCCAGGCATGGATTGTGTTAAATGCGAAATCTGCTGGAATATCTAAAGCAAGTGATGTAAAAACGATTGAGACAAAATTTCAGTATCCAGATGTGGGAGAAAATACAACACCTGCAATTACCATTAACGTAAGCCAATAAAGGTTTTTGATCTCGATGTCCGAAAAAAGTTTGAGAAAAGTACAGAAAGATTTCTGGATTATTGCATTTGACACCTCTATACTATAGAATTTGAG
>CAYYEB010000171.1:0-4246 GCA_964470725.1 uncultured Lachnospiraceae bacterium
ACGCACATAGAGCCGCCCGGTCAGTTCGCTTTTTGATGAAAAGGACGTCAATTCCTTGATTCCGGTTGTAAGGAAGATATTTCCCTTCTGTTTTTTCAAAAAATCTGCCGCCGCATCCGCCGATTCCACAACAGTATATCGGTCATGAATATTCCGTTCATCAATATCCCGTTCCACACGAAGGTAACGGACACCTGCATTTTCCGCGGCCTCCCAGAGATTTTTCGTCACTTCCGATGCATACGGATGCGTCGCGTCAATCACAACCATCGGACGTTTTTCCAGCATCATCTGCTGCATTTCCGGCATCGTAAGCCTCCCGACATGGACAGACATACGGTCACTTTCAGGCAGCAGCTCGGCTCCATATCTGCTCACCACATAGACATCCGTATGTACATCCAGTCCCAGCAGATGTTCCGCAATTCTTCTTCCCTCACTTGTTCCCGCGAACAGTACGATTTCCTTCAATGTGATAGCCCCTTGGTGTTACCATGTGTCCATTGATTATTCTTGTTTCCGAGTTTCCGATAAATACAGTCATCAGCATATCCGCCTCGACATCCTTAAGTTCCCCGAGAGTTAAGATATCCGATTCTTCTCCCTCGCGTCCGATATTTCGCACCCAGCCGCAGACGGTATCGGCAGGACGTACCTTCAGCAAAATATCACAGGCCTTTTGCAGATAATCCCTTCTCGTATGACTTCCGGGATTATAGAGGCAAATGCAAAGATCCGCCTCTCCGGCAAGCCTCAGTCTCTTCTCGATTTTATCCGCCGGCGTCAGAAGGTCTGAAAGGGAAATGACCGCAAAATCATGGCCAATCGGTGACCCCAGCACCGCTGCGCCGGACAATGCCGCCGTAATTCCCGGTACCATTCGAAGTTCCACTCCGGGATACTCCGGAAGAAGCTCATACAGAAGGGATGCCATTCCGTAGACGCCCGCGTCGCCGCTTGAGATCATGGCACAGATCTTTCCCTCCTGCGCCATCTCCAGGGCCTTCCGGCACCGTTCTGTCTCCTGCCTCATTCCGTTGACATAATATTCCTTTTCCGGATACCTGTCCCTGATCAGGTTTACATAGGTTTTATATCCGATGATCACACCGGAGGCTGCAATCGCGTCTTCCGCCTCACGCGTCATATACTTTTCATCGCCGGGGCCGATCCCGACCACATAAATAAGTCCCATAAGCATTCGCTCCGTTTTCCTCCGGCAGTCATAAATCATACAGCTCCTGCGACGTTCGCCGGCAAAACATACATGTATCACAATCTTTAATGCATAAAATACATTATAACAGAGCTTCTATAATGCGAGCTATTTCTTTAAAATGGCGGAATATTCTGATTGAGGCATTTTATGAAGTTACATTCTTTTTGCTACAGCAATCGTCACATCTTTGTACACCGTCTTCTTCATGACAACCCTGCCCCCGGACAGCCGGACCGCGCTTCGCTCGCAGACATTATCCACACCTGTAATCTTTTTCACGAAATCAGAGCCGGTAAAATCTCCCGGTACCTCCTGAAGCTCCTCCGAAGTAAAAAATACCGGTGTCAGATGATATTTGCTCCCGATCCATGTAAAAGCCGGTTCATCTTTTTTGAGATCAATACTCCCGACCCCATGGATCGCTTCCGGAACGGTGTTTAAGGTCTTAAGAGCCGCATCGATTGCCTGCCTCATCTGTTCCACAGGAGTATTACGTCTGCATCCGATACCAAGATCATAGATTTTCGGGACCAGGATCAGTCCTGTTCCTGTCATTTGATCTGACGCTTCCTGATGAGTCTCTGCAGCTTTGTTTCCGTCTCTTTCCGTTTTCTTCTTTCTGATACATTCTTGTATCCGTTCCCGATTTGTCGTCACAAGCAGGTCAGCCTCATCCGGATTCTCAGTCTCAACGATCTCCTTCGGCAGATTCATTCCTTTCAGATAGGAAGAATCATCCGCATACAGCAGAAGCTTTTCTCCTTCTACGACCCTGGCGGAAATTTCTTTGGCCTTTTCCATATCAAGAATCGCAAGATCATGATGCTTTGCAAAGACATCCACGGAAAAACGATGCTCCAGATCCGTCGCCGTCGTCACGATCGCGTGAGCACCGATCATTTCCTCCACTTCTTCGGCATACTCATTGGCGCCTCCGATGTGTCCGGAGACAAGGGGGATGCAGTTCTCTCCCTTCTCATCAATTACCAGAACCGCCGGATCCGTCATTTTACTTTTTAAGAATGGTGCAATGCTCCGCACCGCAATGCCCGTAGAAGAGAAGAAGATCATGACATCAGATTCATCAAAAGCTTCTTTCGTCAGAAGGCGCAGACTCTTTGTTTCATTTTCCGCCATAGATCTGCACTTGACATGCAACTCAAATGTGACCTCTTTTTTCTCCTTTTCCGCTTTTGCCTTCCAGATCTTTGCCAGCTCATGCATCTTATCCGCGCCATGCCTTGTACAGGCCACCATCCAGACATGCCGAATTTTTCCTTTCCGCATGCCTGTGGAAAAGGACGGATCATAAAGTTTTGATCTTGGCACCTCATTTTTTGGCGTGACACCTCTTACTGCTTCACTGCCGGCTTTTTCTCCTGTTCCTTTTTCCGCAGGCTTTTGGGACAGAACATCACCGACCAGAATGAGCGCCGTCTTTGTGATTTTGGCCTCTTCCATACGCTCCGGGAATTCGGCAAGATTTGAACGGATGATTTTCTCCTCCGGCCAGGATGCCTTATAGACCACGTCCACCGGAGTATCCGCCGTATATCCCCCTGCCAGAAGATCCGCCTGCACCTGAGAAGCCAGAGAACTGCTGAGATACAGTACCATCGTCGCCTGATGCTCCGCAAAAGAACGAAGGGATTCCTTCTCCGGCACCTTCGTCCTTCCGTTTCCGCGTGTCAGAATCACGGACTGAGAAATGCCGGGAAGCGTCAGCTCCGCATCAAGGGATGCTGCCGCTGCCTGAAAGGCACTGACGCCCGGTGTCACATCGTATCTGATTCCGGTCTTATCGAGCTCCTCCATCTGCTCCCGTATCGTGGAATAGACAGATGTATCTCCCGTATGCAGCCTCACCGTCATTTTCTGTTCATTTTCCGCTCTCCTGATCACATCCATCACGTCCGGAAGATCCATGTGGGCGCTGTTATAGATGCGGCAGCCCTCTTTCGTAAGCTTCAGAAGTTCCGGATTTACCAGAGATCCCGCATAAATGACCACATCTGCTTCTTCCAGCAGCTTTTTCCCTCTCACCGTAATCAGATCCACCGCTCCCGGTCCGGCGCTCACAAAGTGTACCATCCTGCTTTTCTTTCCTCCCAATGACAGGTTACATTAAAGTTTTATAAAACATATGTTCGATCCATTGACAAATCATCTGAACTGTGCAAGCAGTTCTCCGGCATTTTCCGTCTGTCCGAGAAAACCGTATTTTTCCGAATAAATCATAGCTCCGATCGGCGTTTTTCCCGCTCTGTGCTTCAGATGCGCGTCTATAGCACAGATGATGGAATTCATCACGGCCTGTCTTAACTCATCTGTCTGCAGCGCCGTCAGCATCTGATCCGTTGTAATAGAATTTCGTATCTCCTGAAGGACAGAAACAGGCGCTCCCAGAAGCGCCGCATGCGCGGCGATGATCTCCCATCTGCCGTCCGCATAACGGGAATGTGTATTCATGATACCGGCCGCAAGCTTTACCAGCTTTCCAAGATTTCCGACAAAAAGGATGCTCTCCGCCTTATAGGCAACCGCCAGATCGATTGCGTCCCCCACATAATTACTGCACTGTATCGTATGAACTTTCGATAACTTCAGCTCGTTTCGCACATATTTTTCACCGTAATTTCCCGGCACAAAAAGCAGATGCTTCTGTCCCTCACTGAGTGTCTGTCTGATTTCCACCTCAATCGTCGCCACAAGAGCTGCCTCACTCATGGGTTCCACGATGCCGGTTGTCCCAAGAATGGAGATACCTCCCACAATTCCCAGCTTCGGATTGAAGGTCTTTTGTGCAATTTCCGCGCCCTTTCCCACACAGACCGTAATCAGCAAAAGTTTCCGCTCATCGGACTGAATTGAATTGCGGGTGATTTTATATCCGGATGCAGCTTCCTTTTCTGTAGTCCCTGCTGCTTTCAAATTTTTCTCCGCTTCTTTCACGGCCCTTTCTTCTTCTGCTGCTTCTGCTGCATCCTTCGCTATTGTTTCCGCATCCTCTTTTTCCCGATCCAGAAC
>CAYYEB010000172.1:0-4186 GCA_964470725.1 uncultured Lachnospiraceae bacterium
TAAAGTAAATGAAAAACAGAACGCTCAATAACGGCGTGGAAATTCCTCAGATTGGTTTTGGAACATATAAATCCACCGCAAATACCGAAGGCTGGAAAGTCGTTGCTGAAGCAATCGATGTGGGCTACCGTCACCTCGATACCGCCATGTTGTATCAAAATGAAAGCGACGTCGGCCGCGCCGTCAAAGAATCCGGCATTCCGCGTCAGGATTTCTTTATCACCTCTAAGCTCAACCGGAATCGTCTCGGTTATCAGAGCACAAAAGATGAATTTGAAAAGACCTGTCAGAGACTTGGTACGGATTATCTCGATCTGTACCTCATTCACTGGCCGAGAGCTGATTTCGGACAGCCTGATTTTGATGACTGGAAGGAAGAGGACCGCGGAAGCTGGAAAGCCATGGAAGAACTTTATAAAGAAGGAAAAGTCCGTGCCATCGGTGTCAGCAACTTCCTGCCGCATCATCTTGAAAATCTTCTTGAAACGGCAGAAATCATTCCAGCGGTCAACCAGCTGGAACTGCACCCCGGCTATCTGCAAAGTGAAGCCGTAGAATATTCCCGGAATCACGGTATAGAAATCGAAGCCTGGAGTCCGATCGGACGCGGCCGTCTCCTGAACGATCCGCTGCTGCTTGAGCTTGCTGAAAAGTACGGTGTCAGCGTGCCGCATCTCTGCCTTGCCTTTGATCTTCAGATGGACTACATCATCATTCCGAAGTCCACACATCGTTCCCGCATGGAAGAAAACCTTCATCCGGATACGATTCACATTTCGGATGAAGATATGGAAAAAATCAAGGCAATGCCAACAACCGGCTGGTCCGGGGAACATCCGGACAGGGAGACCGTAAAGCCTCAATAACCTATTAGTTTTACCACACTCGTGCCGCCGAAGCCCTCTAGAGCTGCGTGCAGGGCTTCGGTGACTCTTAAGAATCTTCTTATGCAGAGGATATAATAAAATAATACCATTAGTGATGGTTCTCTCTTAAGTATCTACCCGGAGAAAAAGGAAATGCCAGATCGAACCCCAAAGAAAAAAAAGAAAAAATGGCCGATCGTAGTGATCGTAATTTCGGCCATAGTGGTTATTGCAGTGGCCGCTTCCGTAGGAATTTTTCAGCATTACTATGGATTGACACAGTTTGAGGGCGGAGATGAAACAAATACATCTGTTTCGCAAAATAATTCCGTTCCTGACAATGCTGATAGTACGGGGCTTACAGATTCAGAGGCAAAATCTCTGAAAGAAGAGAAGGAAAAAGAAGCTGCCAATGCAGACGTTACTCTTCCGGATGATTCCAATGTCTATAACCTGCTTCTTGTCGGCGTAGATCGCAGAGACACAAGCTGGAACGGCAACTCTGACTCTATGATTTTACTTTCGATCAATAAGAGCACAAAAAGGATTACAATGATGTCCTTCATGAGAGATCTTTACGCGAATATAGAAGGACATGGTGTGCGAAAATTAAATGCGGCATGCGCCTATGGAGGCTGCCCACTTCTGGTGCAGACCATTGAACAGAATTACAAGGTCCATATTGATAATTATGTGTGGGTTGACTTTACCTCTATGGTCCAGATTGTGGATGCGGTTGGTGGCATAGATCTTACGATCTCGGATGATGAAGCGAAGGTAGCCAACAGCTATATTCAGGAAATGTGCAATCTGCTCCATAAAGATTATGCATCAGAACAGATTTCCAAGGGGGGTGATCTGCACTGCGATGGAATTCAGGCTGTGGCATATGGAAGAATCCGTTATGTTGGAAACTCCGATTATCAAAGAACAGAAAGACAGAGAACAATTATGACGAAAATTATCCAGAAGGCACGTAACATGTCTCTTGGAGAATTGAACTCTTTTGCATCGACTGTTCTTCCGCTTGTGCACCACAATATTTCAGCAGGCACAGTTCTGTCCCTTACAACTTCTGCACCGGCGATATTAAAATATGACGTAGTGCAAAGCAGAGTGCCATACGACGGACATTTTACGGTGAAAAAAGAGATACTAAATCCGGATATGACCTATACAATTTCCAAAATTCAGGAAGAACTTTATGGGTAATGAATAAAATGACGTTACAATCAACCGGAAAACGGAACAATCAATAATTTTATTCTATCCGGGCCGCTATTTGTCAAATTTTCAAATAAAAAAGCCGGCAAACCTGCCCTTCAACAACGTGTTGAAAGTTTTTCAATTATTCTATTTTGCAAGCAATTTCGCGCCTTTTTTTATTGGTTTCATCCACCTCAACCAATGCCGTTATCCGTTTTATATCACGAATTTAACATAAATTGCGTTTATTTTATATAATTTAATGTGAATATTTTCTATAATGTATCGTGATTTAATTAGTAACAAACATATGGGAATACAAATTCAAGTGTTATCCCCCCCCAAAAAAAGAATCATAAGAATTTTGGATAAAAACGACCGTTTATTTTTCTTTATTTAATCAATTTTATCTATAACGTATTGGTGGGTGTAAGAGGCGCGGATGAAATTATGAATATAATTTTGTTAAGTGGCGGTTCAGGGAAACGGCTCTGGCCCTTATCAAATGATATACATTCAAAACAGTTTATACAGATTTTCAAAACTTCAGACGGAAAATACGAGTCCATGGTACAGCGAATGTATCACGGACTAAAAAGTATAGACAAAAAAGCGAAAATAGCTGTTGCAACAGGAAAGAACCAGGTCTCAGAAATTCTTAATCAGCTTGGCAGCGACGTAAAATTAAGCGTAGAGCCCTGCCGCCGGGATACATTTCCCGCAATCGCTCTTGCCGTGAGTTATCTTCACGATATATTGAACGTCAAAGATGATGAACCAGTTATTGTTTGTCCTGTAGATTCCTACATCGAAAAGAACTATTTCGCGTCTTTAAAATTGCTTTCCCGTCTTGTTGAAAAGGGGAATTCGAACCTCACTCTTCTTGGCGTTGAACCAACATATCCTTCTCAAAAATATGGTTATATTATTCCTGCCACCACAGATGAGATCAGCAGCGTAAAAGGATTTAAAGAAAAGCCAGACGAACAAACTGCTCAGGCATACCTAAAGCAGGGTGCCTTATGGAACTGCGGAGTTTTTGCATTCAAGCTTTCCTATGTTCTGGAGCGTACACATAACCTGATCAATTTTACCGATTACAATGATCTCTTCCATAAATATAGTACACTTCCAAAGACCAGCTTTGATTACGCCATTGTGGAAAAAGAAGAAAATATTAATGTCCTTCGTTTTCATGGCATTTGGAAGGACCTGGGTACATGGAACACTTTGACTGAGGCAATGGGTGAAAAGATGATCGGTAACGCCAGAGAAGATGATACCTGTGAAAATACATATATTATCAATGATCTCGATGTCCCGGTCCTTGCTATGGGTATGAAAGACACCATTATTTCCGTTTCATCTGATGGCATTCTTGTTTCTGACAGACATAAAAGTGCCGGCATCAAACCATATGTAGAAAAGGTTTCCCACCCGGTGAGATACGCTGAGAAAAGTTGGGGATCATTTCAGCTTATAGATATAGAACCTGAGGCTCTCACAATAAAACTAACGTTGCATCCGGGTCATTACATGAATTACCACAGTCATGATCGTCGTGACGAAGTTTGGACCATTCTTTCCGGAAAGGGAAAAACTATAGTTGACGGTATGGAACAGGATGTCAGGGCCGGGGATGTGATCACTATGCAGGCAGGATGCCGCCATACGATTATTGCTGATACCGAACTTCAGCTGATCGAAATTCAATTAGGAAAGGAAATCAGTGTTCATGATAAAAAGAAATACGTCTTTCCTGCTTAACTATTCGGCACCTGCTCGTCAGCGTTTATGTTCTACACACAATAAAAATTCCAAAAATCGGCAGAATGAAAATACCTCAAAGGTGAAAGGAAGCAATCTTCCTTTTTTATTGCGTCCCGTCGGCAAGGATTATCTCTGGGGCGGTCAACGTCTGAATAATGATTATAATAAAAATATTTCCCTTAATCCTCTGGCAGAGACATGGGAGTGTTCAACACATCCGGATGGTCCGAGTATAGTTGCAAGCGGGGTATATGCGAATCTGGACTTAAGAACCGTTCTTAAGCTGAGACCGGATTTTCTCGGCAAGCATCCGGCCAAATTGGTACAGGATGGTCTCCCTGTCA
>CAYYEB010000173.1:0-4153 GCA_964470725.1 uncultured Lachnospiraceae bacterium
CCATTGCAGCTGGATCCATCATAATGGAGCAGCCAGGGCGATTTTTTTACTTTTCCCATTTTTTCTCCTCAGAATCCGTTAACGGTAAATCAGCATCAGCATCATAAGATTGACACCTGCTGTCAGAAGTGTCACAATCCAGGTCATTTTCAGCATTGTCTGCCATCTGACACGGGCACTGGAGTTATCGATCAGAATTTCCAGAAAGAACACCAGCAGCACGACAATGAGAGCCGCAATGTAACTTACCGGATTTTTATTGACAATGAAAAGTCCGACAACGCCAAGCAGAAAAATATTTTCATACCATTCAGTAATCGTATATACCGCAAGGTTCTTGGCACCCATTTCCGTTGAGAGGCCCTGAACCAGTTCCTGATGCGCGTGATGTGATGCAGCCTCATCAAACGGGGACTTCCGCATCTTAATTGTCAGGATAAAAACAAATGCAAAGAAAAATCCAGGCAGAAACATAATGGTGCTTCTCGGGCTCTGAGCAATTCTGTCCACATCAAAAGTGCCGCATGCAAGATAAAATCCAACTGCCGTCATCAGAACCGCCGGTTCATACGTCATCATCTGAATCATTTCACGCTGCGCGCCGATCGCTGAATACGGTGAGTTCGTCACCGATGCAGCAAAGACGAGAAACGTTGCGGCCGTTGACAGTACGAAGAAGCACATCAGAATATCTACTCCGCCGTAGAACATGGCACCTGTGAAAATCATGAGAATCAGATAGACAACGAGAAAAGAAAACTGTGTCTTCCGGACCGCTATCGTCTGTTTGTTAAAAAGTTTTCTTACATCATAAAAAGGCTGAAGAATCGGCGGTCCGACACGTCTTTGCATTCTTGCCGAAATCTTCCGGTCAATTCCTTCCAGAAGTCCTCCAAGAAATGGTGCCAGAACAATATATCCGATAATCCAGATGAGCTTTGATACATTGAACGTCATACTATACCTCCGAGGACCATACAGATCATTCCGATAATCACGACCGCGCTGAGAAGCTGTGACGGAAGCATCAGCTTTCTCTGGCCGATCACGTTCTGGAAATAATAATTGGATACATGCATATGCTTTACATTTCCGTAAGAATCAATAAAACCATAGTCCGTTCCATCATTAATACCATTCATATAATTCAGTTTGATATTGGTTTTCGTTGATTCTCCCAAAGCAAGTGCAATAATCGGAACTGCAAACACCACTAGGATGATAATGATCAAAATAATTAAGGTAGAAAGCGGAAGCACCGGCTTTGCATATCCGAACATTTCCGAAAGCAGCGGATCCACATATGCCCCTGAGATAAACGGGAACAGCAGGCAGACTCCGATCATCATTGCCGCATGGATTCCAAGTGAAATATACTCGTTTCTTCCTGTAATATCCTTCACCTTAGGAGCTCTCGACTGCTCCAGAAGCTTAGACATCCACTTCGTCCAGTAAAGAGATGTAATCGCTGATCCGAAAATAATGAAGAACACCAGAAGAATATTTCTTTCATCTACGGATGCACGCAGTGCCGCCCATTTGGAAATGAGCATACCGAACGGAGCCAGGAACATTCCCGCAATACCGATAAACTGGAACATCGCCAGTGCCGGCAGACGATAGAGGAGTCCATGGAAAGCTTCCAGATCTCTTGTATGTAACACATTTTCCGTCGCGCCAACATCCTGGAACAGCATGGACTTGGAAATCGCATGGAAAATCATCAGGAACACACCGGCCCAAATAGTTTCCGAAGTTCCTACGCCTGCGCAGGCAACCATAAGTCCAAGGTTCGCGATTGTGGACATTGCGAGCACTTTCTTTGCATCATTCTGCGCGATTGCCATAATGGAAGCCACCAGGAAAGTAAAGCCACCGACAAAAGCGACCATATGTCCCGACGTTCTGCCATGCATTGCCGGAGCGAGACGGAACAGAATATACACACCCGCCTTTACCATTGTCGCGCTGTGCAGGAGTGCTGAAGAAGGCGTTGGCGCAACCATGGCTCCCAGAAGCCAGGTACTGAACGGGAGCTGTGCAGCCTTCGTCAAAGCCGCAAATGCAATGAGTGTCACCGGGAGCATTGCGAACTTAACTCCCATACTGCCCTGAAGGACAAGAGTCTGAAGATTCACAGTACCGGCCGCATAAGCGTAGTATACGATGGCAACCGCCAGTCCGCATCCGCCAAGAAGATTCATCCACAGGGCCCGGAAAGAGTTTACAATTGCCTCTGCCGATTTTGTATAACCGATCAGCATGAAGGAAATAATAGATGTTGTTTCCCAGAAGAGATCGATCCAAAGAAGAGACGATGATGTGACGAATCCGAACATAGCCCCCAGGAATCCGAACAGAAGCATAAAGAAATAATATCTGCGATCCTGGAACTCCGTATGATGATGTGCATAACCATCCATATAGCCGACTGCGTAAATTACGATCAGTCCTCCGATGATTCCCACGATCAGACACATCAGAATAGACAGATGATCCAGATAGATATGATACGTCGGCTTCATTTCAGGTCCGAAGAGTTCCAGATATGCGATCATCAGAGTAGGAATAATACTGAGAAGGCTGATCACATACTTCTTATATCTGAAACACTGAATGATCACCAGTATCATGAGTGCCACTTCAGCGGCCAGAATGATTTTATCCGCCACCTCCGTATTAACAAAGAGCTCTACCGGCTTTGCCCCCGCCTGAAACCACAGAACAGTCAGAAGAACGACCGCCCCGATGATTACTATGGAGCCAAAGTAGGCAAAGACCGCCCGAACCTTATTATTTCTGATGACATACATCAGACAGGCCATGACGAGCGGAAAGATAATCAAAAAAGGAATCACCGTTGCCATAAGTTTGCTTTTCTCCTTTCACCTAATTATGAATGGTAATCCGCTTTTTATTTTAACGCATGTGTTGACAAAATTCATCTGATGTATAACGTTTTGTACAAAAATAATATGCATAAAAGTAGCAAGTGATCATTTGGCAGTTTGACGAATAGGATTGTGACATTTATAGTGTCATAAATAGAGATGGGAGAATACCCCAAAGAATCTGCTATTGTCGGTCGCGGGAGCGGACTGTCTGGCTTCAGATCAGGCGTCGTCCCCTTCAGCTGTTCGAACTAAGCTCTGTCTGCGCACCTTCGGTGCTTGACAGTCGCTAAGTTCTCACGATCTTCGGGCTCCTTTGGCCGATTGATCTGAAACCAGACAGTCCGCTCCCGTTTCCTCTGTACGCTCAGATGCCTGCACTCATACTTAGTAAATGAAGTTTATCAAAACAGATGGAGAAGAGAAGATAAATGAACTTTCAGATTCCGGAAAAAATTCAGTTTTTGGATGGCTCCACACTGAAAATGATCGCCGTAATTACGATGCTCATCGATCATACGGCCGCGGCAATTCTCTGGAATGCCTATATCCACCCTAACATTCCGCTGACGCGCGGATCAGAACTGTACTATGTTTATCTCGTTTACCGCATTATGCGCGGCATCGGACGCTGTGCCTTTCCGATCTTCTGCTTCATGCTTGTGGAAGGCTTCAAATATACGCACAGCAGAAGAAACTACGCGATCCGCCTTCTCATATTTGCACTCATATCCGAGATTCCATTTGATCTCGCACTTTATGGCGTTCCGTTTTATTGGAAGCATCAGAATGTCATTTTCACACTGCTCTTCGGATTTCTGATGATGATGACATGGGAAGAAATCATCAAATCTGTCGGCAACACCACCCGCAGAGTTCTCTTACAGTTCCTTTCCGCCTTCGGTTGGGGTCTCATCGCCTATCTGACGAAAACAGACTACGACTTCAGGGGAATCGCTCTGATCCTTGTCTTCTATCTCTTCCGCTATACAAGACTTTATCAGATTATCTCAGGTGCTCTTGTCATGTTCTGGGAGTGGCCCGCAGTGCTGAGTTCCTCTGTACTGCTCCTCTTCTACAATGGAAAAAAAGGCAAAGGACATAAATACTTCTTCTACGTATTCTATCCTTTGCACCTTTTTCTTCTATATTTTATTGCTCAACTTCTTCTATGGAGGCAGTAATCTATATTGTCCCGTGAACTCCCCTTCGCTTAACTTTTTCAAAGTTTGAAGTGGTACTCAGCTTTTTTCGAAAGAAGC
>CAYYEB010000174.1:0-4132 GCA_964470725.1 uncultured Lachnospiraceae bacterium
GGTCATGGAATCGGAGAGGGAATTGCGAAAGTATTTGCGAGAGAAGGCGCAAAGGTTGTTGTGGTTACTTATCACGCGGATACCTGCAAGGCTGTGGCGGATGCCATAAATAAAGATGGCGGAACAGCCACATATTTTGAGGCTGATGTCACAAAGGAAGACGATATCAAGGCAATGGTCGATTATACTGTGAAAACGTATGGGCATCTGGATATTGCCGTCAATAATGCGGGAAAGCAGGGGCCAACAGAAAATGTGGCCGATATGCCGGTAAGTCATCTGGATGATGTTTTGAATCTGGATCTTCGTGGTGTCTTTCTTTGCTGCCAGGAGGAAGTACGGGCTATGCATGAAAATGGGAGCGGAGCGATTGTGAATATTTCCTCGGTTTCCGGAATCCTGGGAAATCCGGGCCTTGCCTCTTATAATATCGCAAAGCACGGTGTGCTTGGGCTGACGAAAGATCTCGCCCTGGAGGAGATTAAGAATCACATCCGCGTGAATGCGGTGTGCCCGGGCGCAACAGAAACGCCGCTGATCACAAATTTCAAAAAAAATGATCCAAAAGCCTTTGCACAGGTTCTGAAAAATGCCAACATTCCTGCCGGAAGACTGGCACAACCTGAGGAGATCGGCAATGTCGTTGCATTTCTGTGCAGTGACCTGGCTTCTTATATCGTTGGTTCTACCATCGTTGTGGATGGTGGTGTATCCATTCAGTAAGGAAATTACAAACTTTCTTTTAGGCGCCCTGGGAGACGGCATCGTCCGTCGCCCGGGGCGTCCTTATTGTGAAAATCGTGTTAATGCAGTTCAAACCAGAGCAGTGTCCAGTGTGTCGCTGATAAGTTCAGATAAAGATATACTTTTTATTTATATTGATGTCTCTTGACATGTGTCGAAAGCGACAATATAATATGCTTCAAACGTAGGAAACGACTTATGAGATATTTCTTGGAGGAATCTACGATGAAAAAACTGATTACACTTGAAGAACATTTTTCTTCTCCCGTTATCAATCAGAAAGCAGCTGAAATGCTGGCAAAGGACGGACTAAAAACCGGATACAATGATGCCCAGGGCGGAGGCGGAGAAATGGCACGCCTTGTCCAGCATATCGATGATGAACGCGTTGCGTACATGGATAAGGCCGGAATCGATATGCAGATCATTTCTCTGGCCGGAAACGTACCATCGAATCTGGATGCAAAATATTCGATTCCGCTTTGCAAAGAAGCCAATGATGAAACTGATAGGCTGATTTCAAAATATCCCGGAAGGTTTGCTGCATTTGCCAATCTTCCGCTGGCTGATGGCAATGCCATGGCTGAGGAGCTGGAACGCTGTGTCAAAGAAAAGCATTTCGTCGGCGCTATGATCGCAGGACATTATCATGGAATTCCATATGATGATCCATCCTTTGATCCTCTGTATTCAAAAGCCGAAGAACTGGATGTTCCGCTTTACCTTCATCCTTCACTTGTTGATCCGGCTATCCAGGAAAAATACTACAAAGGTTCCTGGTCTCCAAAGGTTCAGTTTGAACTTGCAGGATATGGCGTAGGCTGGCACTACGACGTCGGCATGCAGGTTGTCCGTATGATTCTTGCCGGGGTTTTCGACCGTCATCCGAATCTCAAGATTATCATCGGCCACTGGGGCGAGGTAGTCGCCTATTTCATGGACCGGCTCGATGAGATAAAGCAGGAAGATACCGGTCTTAAGTATCCGATCAGCCGCTACTTTGAAGATCACGTTTACGTCAATCCCTCCGGTATGACCTACGACGCCAACTTCCGTTATTGTCTGGAGAAGTTCGGGGTTGACCATATTCTCTGGGGCGAGGATTATCCGTACCGTCGGCCGGAAAATATTCGTTCCATGCTGGAAGGCGCAGATCTTTCCAATGGCGATATAGAAAAGATTGCTCATGGCAACGCAGAACGCATTCTGAAGCTGCCGGTCTGATCCCGGAAAAATAAAAGACAGATTTTGTTCAGGAAAAGATTCTTTTATCATTTCCAACTGCAATATGGAGAAAAAAAGCCTGACGGCCAGCTAAAGTTACTGGCCGTCAGGCTTTTTTTCTCTATTTCAAATTTACTTTGATGCCTGCATAGCCGCAGCATACCGCTCATCCTCTGTCGTCCGCTCATTTTTCTTCGGGAGCCTCTTGAAAAAGAAAACATCAAAAGGCAGACAGATGGCAAAGGTCAGAATATCACTTACAAGCTGGGCACTTTCAATTCCCAGAAGACCGATAAAATGCGGCAGGATCAAAATGGCCGGAAGATAGCACAATCCGGAACGGAGGCTGGCCATAAAGGAAGCCATCCTTGCCCGGCCGGTACTCTGGAAAAACATATTGGATACAACACCCAGTGGCTGGAAGATGAGTGCAATGCACTGCAGGTGCAAGGCGGTTGTACCGATCCGGATGACATCGGGATCATTGCGAAAGACAGTCACAAGAGGCGCTGCAAAAATCCAGCCGAAGACAGCAAGAATACACAGGAGCCCTTCCCCGAGAATCAGTGTGAAGCGAAAAGCACTGCGAAGACGGGCATATTTTTTTGCCCCGTGATTAAACGCCGTTACAGGCTGCATTCCCTGTCCGATGCCAATCATGACGGAAGCAATGAACATGATAATGCGTCCGACGATTGTCATAGCTGCAATGGCAGCATCTCCATAGGGAGCAGCCCCAACATTTAACGCCGCTGTTGATACGGAATTTAAAAGCTGACGGATCAGGCTCGGAAGTCCATTGTGCATGATGCTGCCGATATCATGGAATATGACGGATGCACTTTGCTTCTGTTCACGTAAGCAGCCAATGGAGGAAACGTGAATCCCGGAAAGAGTCTTTCCGGACAAAAACATCCACAGCAGAATAAAGAGACTGACATATTGGGAAATGGCCGTGGAAAGTCCCGCACCGCTGATCCCCATGCCGAAACCGAACATGAGAATCGGGTCTCCGATCATATTCAGAACACCGCCGGATACGAGTCCGATCATGGCATAGAAAGCCTTTCCTTCATAGCGCATGACATTGTTGAGTACACAGCTCATCGTAAGGGCAGGACCGCAGATGAGAATATACATACCGTAATTTCGGGCATACGGTAAAATTGTTTCGGTGCTTCCCAGAAGCCGCATAAGAGGAGTCAGAAAGATCAGACCGAGAACGGCCGGGATAATGCTGATCAGTCCCGAGAAGAAGAAAGCGGTCGAAAGATAGCGGTCTGCCGCATCCGTATCACCGGAGCCGAGACGGGCGGAGATGATGCTTCCGCTGCCGTGGCCGCACATGAAACCAATCGCCTGAAAGATAGTCTGTATGCTCATCAGAATACCGATTGCGGCGGCGGCGCTTGTGCCGAGCCAGCCGACAAAGAAGGCATCGACAAGGTTGTAGATCATACTGACCAGCATGCTGATTGTCGTCGGTACGGCAAGCCGCGGAATCAGTTTGCGGATTGGCGTCAGAACCATTTTTTCATATTCTTCACGTTCTTTGGGATCCATAGGAGAAAGATTGGCCTGTTTTTGAGATTTTACATTTTGCTGCATTGATTGCCTCTTGTTCTTTTGCTACCCATATCCTACTGGTTCAGTATAAAAGCTTTATGGCGCATTTTCAACTTTCGAAAATAAAAAAAGAAGAAAATGCTGGCATATGCATTAAGAGCGCGATACAGTAAAGAGGACAATACTTCATATCATAGCAGATAAATAGCAGATAATGGGAGAGCAAAAATGACAGACGATTTTTTGAATAAAATTTCAGTAAATGCACAGAGCAGTATCCGTATTGATGTCACACCAAAAATTTACTTCGATCCGTTTCGGATAGAGACAGAACCCCACGATGCCGATTTCATATTCTTTACCCATCCGCATTATGATCATTTTTCTCCGGAAGACTTCAGAAAGGTAGCAAAGACGGATACGGTTTATATCGCTCCTGCATCTATGAAAGACAATTTAAAAAAGGCAGGTATTGCGGATGATCAGATCATCCTCCTTCATCCGGGTGATCGCATTTCCGAGAAGGGTATCTCAATAGAGGCCGTTCCGGCCTATAACATCCATAAGCCAATGCATAAGAAAAAGAGCGGATGGCTGG
>CAYYEB010000175.1:0-1641 GCA_964470725.1 uncultured Lachnospiraceae bacterium
TCACTTATCGCGTGCCTTCCTCAATCCATGCTTCATCCTGTTCGTACACCTTCTGTACTTCTTCCGGGCGATCAATGCCGAGGAGATCATTGCTGACCGTACCGCCTGCCTGGATCCGTACATAGGATAACCATTTGTATGATCTGCGCAGTCCTTTCAAATCCTCAGGATCAATATGAAGGTCCGTACCCGGAACAACCGGCGCCAGCTTATCAATTTCAAAGACCGATGTCATATCAGAGATCTTCCAGACGCCATTTCTCTTCTCACAGCGGTAGATGAGTCTCATGTCAGAAGTCCATACGGCTTCTTCGCCATTGACATGAATCCAGTGATTGGCTTCTGTCGGGAGCTCCACATAGGCCCGGTTTCCGCCATGATAATGTACCAGTGGGGCAACGCTGCGGTTCATAATCACTTCATCACTTGATGATTCGGCCCGATGATTTCCATTATTTCCTCCATGCAGATAGGATGCAGCACTTCCGGAACTCCAGCTGGTTGTCACCGTAGCATCTTCCCAATAGCAATTCGCAAGTTCATCCTGCAGTCTTCTTACCCTGGCCTGTCTCTCCCATAAGGCAAGATGGCTTAACGCTTCATAATCATCCATAATTATAATTCATTCCTTTCCGTCACTATCATCAATGACTTTTTTTATTTACAGTGTACAGATAAATTTGTGGCCATTTCGATCTGTCAGAACAGCTGCATTGACAATTCGCATATTCAGCCTTGCTGTCTTGGCAATAATCTGATCTTCATCGCCTTCCGGCACATAATACCCGGAGCAGGTCATGACCTTCACATTGGAAGCCGTCTTCTCAAGAATGATAAGACCTTTATTTCCGATCAGATTCAAAGCTTCATCATATACCGGATAGCTTCCAAACTGTGCCTCCGCATTCATACTTGGATCTACTGCATATTTTTCATCGCTGTCCAGGTCAAATACCACCAATTTCGTAATTGTTCCACATTCATTTCTAACAATTCCAATGACTTTTTTCATCTTTCTGCCTTTCTTACATCTTCGCTGTTTTCCAACAGATATCCATAGGTTGTGCTTGCTCCATGTCCCGGATAAACCGGTGTATCATCCGGATATCCCAGACGAATAAACTTCTGTATAGAGGCCTTCTGGTCCGCTTCACTTCCAGTCGCCCGGATCGGACTGGCCACATCCCGCATGATTGTGTCACCGGTAAACAGAACATGTTCATTCTTAAAATAATACAAAACGCAGCCCCTGCAATGCCCCGGCGTATTGATGACGGAAATATCATAACCGCCAATCTTCAGATCACCTTCCCTGAGCGTATTTACATCTGAATCAATAATCACTTCAAACCCATTGAAAATAGAACCATTCAGATAGGAGTCTCTCAGAAAATCATGTCCGTCTTCCGGCATATATACCGGAACATCCGGATAATCCGCCTTCAGGCTGTCAAGTCCGTAGGTGTGATCCCAGTGGCCATGGGTCAGAAGAACCGCATCCAGACCACCAATCTGATGAAGATAATTTCTGATCTCATCGTCATAATGTCCTGGATCAATCAATATATTGCCCTTCTCAGAGCTCACAACGTACACATTGCATGAAAACTGATAAAGGCTTTGAAACATTTTTACTCTCAT
>CAYYEB010000175.1:1741-4120 GCA_964470725.1 uncultured Lachnospiraceae bacterium
TCTCCAGGGTGTGTCGTAGGAATACCAGTGGTTGGCACTGTGGTCTGCAAGACGCGACCAGGGTTTCATCGGTATACCTTTCTCCTTCAGCTTGTCTTCCAGATAATCCCGTACCTTCCATACATCTCCCGGATACGGACCGGACATATTCAATACTGCGTCCAGTTCCTTTTTGGGCATCTGAAGGTCCTTCAATACCTTATCTTCCGGTTCATCAAGTCGTTTATAATTCTCCCTGAGTTCTTCTCTTGTTCTGATCGTCTGTAATGGTGTCAGCATATTTTTTACTTCCTTTCATCAATCTTCAGTATCTTCTGAAGGAAGGCAGCAGTTGCTGTCTCTCCCGTTTTATCGGCTGTCTTTTCATTTGTGCTTATTAGTAGCTTCCTACATATTATATGTAGGAAGCTACTTTGTGTCAAGTGAAAAAGATAAAAAAATGAGCAGACAGGATTTCACCCGTCTGCTCCAATTTTTAGCCAATCGGTCATTCCATTCAATCGTCGAAACAGTACTCCGATAAGTTCAACTCCTTCATCTCGGCCTCTCCTTTTCTTTCCGATGGAGGTAAATCACCAGCTCATACTCTTACAGTATTCAAAAGCTTCTTTTACAAACTCGGTTTTATCGGTTCCATCGGGAAGAATTACCTTATCCTCCGGCAGTTGATCGTTAAACAAATCCAGATGAGAATTCTCAGCAAGGGTCTGCTTTAGATAATTGCCGTCATCTGTAAATGTCGGGTTCTTGAGGCACTTCAGTGTATTATATTCTTGCAGAATTCCGGTAACCGGAACACCAATATACGTCATACCTCTGTACTTTTCTATTTCTTCTTCAGAAATCGGCCCCTGCGCCAGAAACAGATCGATTGCCTTTTCATATGCGCTTTTCTCTTCCGGTGTCATTGGTCCGGTTTCATTTGCGGTCCTCACGTTATCCTTCACCTGATCCAGTGTACTCATCCCTGAAAGTGCCGCGATCACTCCGTCAAGCTGCTGTGCATAGCGCAGTGCCCATGAAGCATCCGAAAGGTTCGGTTCATACTTCCTTAAGATGGCTTCTGCATCTGCCGGAAGATGCGCCAACTCTCCGCCCTTCACAGATTCCATGATGACAACCTTTTTTCCATGCTTCCGAATGACATCATAGCATTCTTTTGCCTGAACAAACTCGCTTCGGCAGTCCACTGCATTCAAGGCGATCTGAACAAAATCGACTTCTGGATGTTCTGTAAGGATCCGGTCCAGCAATGCGGCACTGGAATGGAAGGAGAATCCCATATTTTTTATCTTTCCTTCTTCTTTCCATTTCTTCTCATGCTCAAAGAGATGTGTCTTCTTCACCACACCTCCCTTGCCATCAATGCCATCGTACAGATCTGTACGGATAATATGCAGCAGATAATAATCAATATAATCCACGCCAAGATCTTTTAGCTGTGACTGGAAAATCGGCTCAATCTGATCCTCCGTTTTCAAAATCATCGTCGGAAATTTGGTAGCGATCGTAAAACTGTTACGCGGATGTCTCTCTACGATTGCTTTTCTCGCTGCCTCCTGACTCTTCCCATCATGGTATACATAGGATGTATCAAAATACGTGTAGCCGTTTCCGATAAACTCATCAACCATCTGATTCAGTTCATCGTAATCGAAATCAGTCTGATCTTTGCTGCGAAGCGGCAGACGCATCATTCCAAAACCAAGATTTTTCATGTAAGTATTCCTCCCAACTTAGATGCAATGTCCTTTTGATACTTTTATTGTAAGGCTCATACAGAACAATGTACAATGCTCAAATCGGCGCTTAGTATAACTTATACGTATAGCAGATGACCGTATTGTCATTGTACGAATCTCCCCTTCGCCAATTCATATGGCCTTGTGAAACAAGCAGGACAAATTACAATGAAAACTTGGCTTATTACAGGATCCATGAAAGATTATTTTCCGACAACCTCACATTTTTTGAACAGTGGTCCGTATTTCGGAACACTGTCGATAAAATTGCCCAGGACCGTCACATGATCGCCCTTTTTATATGCGTCCACAGGCGTTTCAAATACGCAAAGGCAATCCGTCCGGCCATCCGCCCGATCAGAAAGTTCCAGGGAAGGCAGCCCGAAAATATCCGGTCCGGAATAAGTCACAACGCCTTCCACATACATCCGTTTTTCCTGATAACGTTTCCGCGCCGCGTTCGGATTCACCTTAAACTCTTCAGAAATATCACTGGCAGAGACAGGAGCATCCTGATCCAGCATCGGATAATCCTTGAAACGATAAGGGTTTGGAGTCAGATTACTCATTTTCTCTCACCTCCATCCAGCCAATTACTTAAATCCGCATAAATCTTCTGTACAGTTTCCGGGCGATC
>CAYYEB010000176.1:0-4056 GCA_964470725.1 uncultured Lachnospiraceae bacterium
AGTGAGATGAGCTAAGCGGACGTGTCGCAGCGGAATATTCTGATTTTTCAGCATAGGGTAACTTATAGTATTTTCAAAAAACGTGTTGACATATACCCCTTGTGGGTATATTATTTTTTACGTAAAGAGATACCCTGACTGGGTATAGAAATAGATGACAAAAGAAATAACTGATATGGAGCGGAAAGGAGATGACTGGAAGATGGCAGATGCGGGAAATGCAGTACCGAAGGAAGAGAAGGCCTGTCCGGCATGTGAGGCAGGGGCGCAGGATGATGTGAAGCAGAACGGTGATGAAAAGTCTTATTGCTGCGGTGATGGAATTCATGAGCATAAGCACAGGGATGATATCACGAAGAAGAAGCTGATGAATCGCCTGAAGAGAATTGAAGGACAGATCCGAGGCATCGAGGGTATGCTGGATAAGGACGCCTATTGTCCGGATATTCTGGTACAGGTGTCAGCCGTGAACTGTGCATTGAACAGTTTTAATAAGGAACTTCTGGCACAGCACATCAAGAACTGCGTTGTCGAGGATGTCCGCGACGGAAACGAAGAGACGATCGACGAGCTGGTGAAGGTCATCCAGAAAATTATGAAGTGAGAAACTGCTGAGGAATTTTTACAGCAGCTTCGATGAGAATCCCGAAGGGTGCAAGATCTCCGGAATTCGCAGGAGAGGAGAAATGAGCGAATATGGAACTGGTACAGGTGTCAGCCGTGAACTGTGCATTGAACAGTTTTAATAAGGAACTTCTGGCACAGCACATCAAGAACTGCGTTGTCGAGGATGTCCGCGACGGAAACGAAGAGACGATCGACGAGCTGGTGAAGGTCATCCAGAAAATTATGAAGTGAGAAACTGCTGAGGAATTTTTACAGCAGCTTCGATGAGAATCCCGAAGGGTGCAAGATCTCCGGAATTCGCAGGAGAGGAGAAATGAGCGAATATGGAACAGTATAATGTGACAGGAATGAGCTGTGCGGCATGCCAGGCGCATGTGGAAAAGGCCGTTTCGAAGGTCCCTGGAGTGAAAAGCGTGGCGGTCAGCCTTCTGACAAACTCCATGAACGTAGAAGGCGATGCAAAGCCGGCGGATGTGGTAAAGGCGGTAAAAGATGCCGGGTATGGCGCTTCACTGAAGGGCGGACAGACGGCTGCCACGAAGGAGACGGCTTCCCAGAGACTTCAGGAAGAAGAGGAGTCTCTTGAGGATCATGAGACTCCGAAGATGGTCAGAAGACTGATCAGTTCGGCGGGCTTTCTGCTGGTGCTGATGTATTTTTCCATGGGACACATGATGTGGCACTGGCCGGTGCCTCCGCTTTTCGAAAATCATGTGGCGGTTGGCGTGCTGGAAATGCTGCTTGCGATCTGCGTCATGATTATTAACCGGAAATTTTTCATCAACGGCTTCGGCGCAATCCGCCACGGCGGCACAAATATGGATACTCTGGTGGCGCTCGGTTCGTCCGCAGCATTCGGCTATTCTGTGGTGTCACTTTTCATTATGATCTGGTATCAGGGACAGGGAAATGCAGAACGGGTTATGTACTATGGAATGAACCATATGTACTTTGAATCCGCAGCCATGATTCCGACACTGATTACGGTCGGAAAGATGCTGGAGTCAATGTCGAAGGGCAAGACGACGAATGCACTGAAAAGTCTTATGAAGCTGGCTCCGAAGGAAGCGACAATTCTCCGGGACGGCAAAGAAGTGACGGTCGGAATCGATGAAGTTCAGACCGGAGATATCTTTGTGGTGAAGCCCGGTGAAAATATCCCGGTTGACGGTGTGATTATTGAAGGCTCGACAGCGGTCAATGAGGCGGCTCTGACAGGTGAGTCGATTCCGGTGGACAAGACGGTGGACGATGCGGTATCCGCAGCGACGATCAACCAGTCCGGCTATATCAAATGCCGTGCAACCCGTGTCGGCGAGGATACGACTCTTTCCCAGATTATTCAGATGGTTTCCGATGCAGCGGCGACAAAGGCTCCGCTTGCAAGAATCGCTGACAAGGTTTCCGCAGTATTTGTTCCTTCGATTATCGGCATTTCCCTCATTACGATTGTGGTATGGGTTCTGCTTGGAAGAAATGTAGGATGGTCCATCGCGAGAGGTATTTCCGTACTCGTTGTGGCCTGCCCGTGCGCACTTGGTCTTGCAACTCCGGTGGCGATCATGGTCGGAAACGGAATGGGCGCGAAGAATGGTGTCCTCTATAAGACGGCGGCAGCTCTGGAAGGCGTCGGCCGTACAGAGGTCGTGGCACTTGATAAGACCGGTACAATTACATCCGGTCAGCCGGTTGTGACGGATATTATTCCGGAAGACGGTGTGACAGAAAACGAACTGTTAAGTCTCGCAAATGCATTGGAACAGAAGTCGGAGCATCCGCTTGCAAGAGCGATTGTTTCCTATGGTGAGGAACACAATCTGAAAGCAGAAGAAGTGGATGATTTTTCAGCGCTTCCGGGCAACGGACTTACGGCAAAGCTGCACGGGTCAGAACTCTTCGGCGGAAACGCAAAGTTTATTTCCACAAAGGCGGAGATTTCTGATAAGCTGAAATCAGCTTCCGAACAGCTGGCGGAACAGGGTAAGACACCGCTTTTCTTCTCAAAGGACGGAAAGCTCGAAGGCATTATCGCGGTGGCGGATACGATTAAGGAAGACTCTCCGGAAGCAGTCCGCGAGCTCAAGAACATGGGCATCAAGGTTGTGATGCTGACAGGAGATAATGAGCGTACGGCCCGTGCCATCGGAAAGCAGGCCGGCGTGAATCAGGTGATTGCCGGAGTCCTTCCGGATGGCAAGGAAGCCGTGGTCAAGGCTTTGCAGTCTGATGGAGCAAAGGTTGCGATGGTCGGTGACGGCATCAACGATGCACCGGCACTGACGAGAGCGGATACCGGCATTGCAATCGGTGCAGGCGCGGATGTCGCCGTGGATGCGGCCGATGTTGTCCTTGTAAAGAGCAGACTTTCCGATGTTCCGGCAGCGATCCGTATGGGACGCGCCACCATCCGGAATATTCACGAGAACCTGTTCTGGGCGTTCTTCTACAATGCACTTTGTATCCCGATGGCAATGGGTGTCTACGGCATCGCAATGAAGCCGATGTACGGTGCGGCAGCAATGGCGTGCTCGAGTTTCTTCGTCTGCATGAATGCATTAAGACTCAACCTTGTCAAAATGCATGATCCGAAGAAGGATAAGAAGAGAATTTCGAAGCATAAGAATGCGCAGTTCGATGAAAACGGCGAGCTTGTGACTCTGACCGTCGAAGATGCGGTCAGTCAGCTTGAGGCAAATGCGAAGGCCGAGGGTGTTGAAGTTAAGGAAGATAACAATACAAAGGCAGAGACTGCAAATGGAGCAAATTGCGGCATTCCGCTGAAGACTGAAAATGCCGAAGAACAGAATGAAAATGCCGGCAGTGAGGCACAGCCCGCGAATGTGATTCCTTTCAACAAAAAAGGACTTCCGACGGAAACCGTACACATCAAGGGCATGATGTGCGGACACTGCGAGAACCGGATCCAGAAAGCAATCGGATCGCTGGATGGAGTGGACGATGTGAAAGCAGATCATGAAAAGGGCACAGCGGTTGTTGCATTTACAAAACCTGTGGATGAAGCGGCCATAAAGAAAGCCGTGGAAGATAATGATTATACATTTGTTTCCGTTGATGAACCGGAAACAGGAAAAGGAGACGACATGACAAAGACAGTTACAATTAAGGGTATGATGTGTGAACATTGCGAAGCTACCGTCAAGAAGGCGCTGGAAGCAATCGACGGTATCGATTCCGCAACAGTCAGCCATGACAAAGGCACGGCCGTGATCGAGGAATCCAAAGAGGTTCCGGAGGCCGAAATCAAAAAGGCAATTGAAGACAAGGATTACACTTTCGTTTCAATTGCGTAACTAACTTCATAATTCCATATGCTAAGACACAGAGCCGGGATTGCATTTTATTAAGGATGCAATCCCGGCTTTGTACTTTCTTTCATGCGCGCCAGTTGCGTGTTAAAATGGAACCATT
>CAYYEB010000177.1:0-4031 GCA_964470725.1 uncultured Lachnospiraceae bacterium
ACTCTGATGACAGGCAAGGGCAAGGTGACAAATCATAAAATGATCGATAAGACCAATCCGGGATGCGGCTGGGGCAGCAATGAGGGCCGGATCAAGGCATTTCCGACGACAATATCCAACTGCCAGACAAAGGATGGAAAGATTATCATCTACGCAAGCGAAGGTGAATTTACGGGCGATCCGATCGAACCGGAGTATTTCGGATGTGCAGGCGTCTGCGAGATCCCGGATCTCCAGAATAAGCTGATTCGTCTGGCGAGAGGCGGATTCAAGCATCACACAACTGTCGGTGTCGGCCACATGAAAGATATCTTAAAGGAAGCTTTTACCACCTATCTTCACTGGGATTGGGTTGAGATCGATTAAAATGATGATTTCATTTCATATTACAACGGAAAGGGGGAAAGCATATGAAAATCGGTGGACTGGATATCGGAACGACAGGATGTAAGCTGACCGTTTTTGATGAAACCGGGAGATATCTTGGAAAAGTATATCGCGATTACCCATCGAAGCGGGAACGGGACGGACAAACCATTGATGCATCCCTTATTCTGGCGGGAGTGTGGGATGTTCTCCGGGAAATCGGAAAGAAATATCCGGACCTGGCCGGCTTCGGTGTCACAAGCTTTGGCGAGACCTTTGTTATGACGGATGAGAAGGGAACGCCTCTCGCACCATCCATGCTGTATACGGATCCGAGAGGAAAAGAACAGCGCGAGCGGCTCGAGGAGAAGCTTGGAAGTCACCATATGCAGGAGATCTGCGGAGCACGTCCGAACGAAACTTACAGTCTTCCGAAGGTGATGTGGATAAAAGAGCATCAGCCGGAGATCTATGCGAAGGCTAAACACATTTTCCTGATTCAGGATTTTGTCGTCTGGTCGCTGACACATGTATCCCAGATCGATTATTCTCTTGCGGCACGCACGATGGCATTCGACATCAGAAGCCTGAAGTGGAGCAATGAGATTTTCAATGCTGCCGGTATTGATTCTTCGCTTTTTTCAAAACCTGTTCCGACCGGAACGATTGCAGGAAATCTGACGGAAGAAGCGTCTGAGAAGACAGGACTCTCAGGGAACACGAAGGTCATTTCCGTAAGTCATGATCAGGTGGCGGCAGCCGCAGGTGCAGGCGTTTTTTCATCGGATATGGCGATGGACGGAGCGGGAACCGTGGAGGCTCTGGTTCCGGTATGTGATTCCCTTCCGAAAATGGATGTGATGTATGACGGAAATTATGCGGTGGTCCCCTATGTGGTTCCGGGAAAATATCTCTGCTATGCCTATGAAACAATGGGCGGAGCCCTGATTGACTGGTGTCTGAAGAATCTTGCAAAAAAAGAGTCCGAAGAAGCAAAAAGCAAGGGAATCTCTCCGAATACATACATGGAGCAGCTATATGATGCGGAAGGTCATTCAGATGAACCCGGTTCGATACTTGTGCTGCCGCATTTTGCCGGGGCAGCCACTCCCTACATGGACAGCGGCTCTAAGGGGGCATTTATCGGACTGACTGCTGCAACTACGACGGCGGATTTGTATCATGCCTGTATGGAGGGCATCGCCTATGAACTGATGCTGAATACGGAACGGCTGAAATCCTCCGGGATTGAGTTTCATGAGCTGCGAGCGACGGGAGGCGGCGCACATTCCGAGGTATGGATGCAGATGAAGGCGGATATGCTGAATGTATCCATTACAGCCCTTGAAACTGCGGATGCGGGAACGGTAGGCTGTGCAATGCTGACGGGGATTGCACTCGGATGTTTCTCGGACCTTCAGGATGCGGCTTCGCACATGGTGGTCTGCAGAAAGGTATACGAACCGGATCCGGTCATGCATGAAAAATACGTCAGGGTCTATGAACGCTATCGGAAACTGTATGACGCCGTAAGACCGTTCGTATGAGGAATGCAGATTAATTTGCGATATTCGAAAAACTGAGCGCATGTAAAATGTGATTCAGGTAAAATATACTGCAGGAGAACAGCAGAATTATAAATAATTCGTGCGATTACATACGGAAAGGAAGGAAAATAAATGTTAGCAACCTTAAATGATGTGTTAAAAATAGCCGAAGAAAAGAAAATTGCAATAGGTTCTTTTAATACACCGAATCTGGAGTCACTTCAGGCCATCATCGGAGCGGCGGAGGAACTGAATCTTCCTGTGATTATACAGTTCGCCGAGTGCCATGAGCCCTGGCTGTCACTCAACATCATCGGACCGATTATGATAGAGGCAGCGAAAAAGGCAACGGTACCGGTCTGCGTGCATCTGGACCATGGGGAAACACTGGATTATCTCCAGAAGGCACTGGATCTCGGATTCACCGGAATTATGTATGACGGCTCCACGCTTCCGTATGAGGAAAATGTGGCGAATACGAAGAAGGCCGTGGAGATGGCAGCAAAGACGGGAGCTTCCGTAGAGGCGGAACTTGGTTCCATGGGAAGAAGAGAGTCCGGAGCCGGAGACAAGAGCGGTGCGGAAGATGAGACGAAGATTTATACGGACCCGGATCAGGCAGCGCAGTTTGTCAAGGAAACCGGTATTGACGCACTGGCCTGCTCCTTCGGAACAGTACATGGAATTTATCTGGCTGAACCGAAGCTTGATTTTAATGTTGTGAAAAGTGTACGCGAAAAGACCGGAAATATTCCTGTTGTAATGCATGGCGGCAGCGGCGTCAGCAAAGAGGATTTTCATAAGGCAGTAGAAGCCGGTGTACGGAAGATCAATTACTTTACATATATGGACAAGGCCGGCGGATCGGCAGCAGCTGCTTATGTACATTCCGTAAAAGAGGGAATGCCGATTTTCTTCTCCTCCATGGCAATGGAGGCACGCAAGGCCATGAAGGAAAATGTCAAAGAGGCCATGCGTACATTTGCCCTCATTGACTGATGTGCAATGAGTGCTTTATCACAATGAAAAAAGAAAAAAGTCAGCAGATATCTGAGATCAGATATCTGCTGACTGCATTTTATGAGATACAGGAGGAAAAATGAATCCATATATCGGACATGACAGTCAGCTCTATGGTGTGGAAGAGCACCGGCTGATCGGAGGAAAGGGAGACGGTCTTCGCCTCTTTGAAATTCATAATGGGAAGGGGCTGGATCTGACGACCTGCCCGGACAGAAACGGCGATATTACAAGACTTCGTTATAAGGGCATCAATATGAGCTACATGAGCCCGAACGGATATGTGGCGCCGGCATATTATGACAGTATCGGCTCAAACTGGCTCCAGAACTTTACGGGCGGATATCTTACAACCTGCGGTCTCAACAATGTGGGAAATCCGAATGAGGACTTAGGAGAGTCACTCCCGCTTCATGGAAGTATCACGAATACTCCGGCGGAACATGCCTGGTGGACAGAAGAGGAAGACGAACTTGTAGTGCATTCTGTCACAAAGGATGAGACAGTGTTCGGAAGAAAACTCCGTCTTTCCCGTGAGGTTCGTGTATCCGTGAATACGAATGATTTTGAAATCCATGACCGCATAGAAAACACCGGAGATAAGGAAGAACCGTTTGAGATTCTGTACCATATGAATATGGGATATCCCCTTCTGGATGAAGACTCAGTCATAACGATTCCGTCGGTGAAAGTGACCCCGAGAAATGAACACGCAAAAGAGGGACTGGCGGATTGGATGCACATGCAGAAGCCCACGCCGGGCTATGAGGAAATGTGCTATTACCATACATTTCCGGATGAAAATGGCAGTGCATCCATCTATCAGCCGAAGATCCATACCGAACTGAAGATCACCTATAATACAAAAGAACTGGACAGCTTTGTGGAGTGGAAGATGATGGGCGTCCGGGATTATGTACTTGGCCTTGAGTGCGGAAACTGCTATCCGGACGGTCGTGATGTGATGCGGAAGACCGGCAGGCTGAAATTTCTGAAACCGGGTGAGGCGCAGGAATATACGGTGCATGTCAGTCTGCGGGATCGGTGAACTACCCCCACTTAACTTCTTCGAAGTTTGAAGTGGGAGCTTCCTGCTTC
>CAYYEB010000178.1:0-4018 GCA_964470725.1 uncultured Lachnospiraceae bacterium
CGGTGAATACGGGTCATGAAGGCAGTTTCGGAACGATTCACGCCAATTCCTGCTATGACATGCTTTCCCGGCTGGAAATGCTGGTATTGATGAGCAATCTCCCACTGCCTTCAGAAGCAATCCGGCGACAGATTGCTTCCGGTGTGGATGTGATGATACATCTCGGAAGACTGCAGGATCGGACCAGAAGAGTTCTGGAGATCTCGGAAACAGACGGAATAGAGCATGGAGAAGTAAAATTAAATCCGCTTTACGCCTGGAATGACAGAAGGAAGACACTTGAAAAGGTTGGAGAATTGAAACATCGGCTGAAGATGGAAAGAAATGCATAAGTACCTTCGACATAGGTTATAGAATACATATGAAACAGGAAGTAAAGAAATATGTCCAGAAGACGCATGGAAAAGAGTCTGTAAAAAGCAGTCAAAAAGCCGGACGGAAGATACAGCAGAGGATCTGTTATGAAACGGCTTTGCCGGGACCAAAAGAGTGGGTTCGTTATGCAGCGGAGGGAATCGGAATTGCACTGGCAGTCGATGAGCTTTTTTACCGTGAAATACTGGCTGTTTTCCCGCTTTTTACGCTTTCGGTGTTTTGGATGATTTACCGGAAAAGACAATGGCAAAGAAAAAGGCAGGAACAGCTGGTGATGGATTTCCGGGAGGCGCTGGATGCTATGGCCGTTTCCTTAAGATCCGGAGTATCTGTGGAAAATGCGATTCCGGAAGTGTATGAAGCCTTAAAACGTACGGTCGGAAACCAAAGTGATATGACAAGGGAGTTCGCGATGATGCGGGCGGATCTTCGAATCGGAATACCTGCCGAGAAACTTTTTCTGGATCTTGCCGAAAGAAGCGGAAGTGAGGATATCAATGATTTTGCAGTGATATTTTCCACGGCCAAAAGAATGGGTGGAAATCTTTCAGGAATGATTCGGAAGACGGCGGATCAGATCGGTTCGGAAATCGAAACGAAACAGGAAATACAGACGATACTGGCGGCAAAAAAAATGGAACAGAAGATCATGTCACTTATGCCCTTTGGAATGATAGCATATCTGCAGCTGACATCTCCTGATTATCTGTCCGGTTTGTATCATTCGATATTCGGTGCGATCTTCATGACAGCGTGCCTGATTCTTTGGCTGATCGTGGCAGTATGGGGGAATTCGATGATTCACATTGAAATATGAATGTTGTAAAAAGCGGACCTGCAGTGCTGCCAAAATGATTCTTCGGCTCACATACATATACGTTTTCAATTGCCATAAGAAGGAGAATGTGGGATGAAATACAGTATCTATCTCAGTATTCTGGCAGGATACGCAGTACTCTTTCTGCTAAGTCACGGAGGCTTTCAAAGTGGGGCCGTCTTTTTACAAAAGCGCAGCAGAACTCTTACGGCACTGGTTTCCGCAAAGACTCTGAAGAAAATATTATTGATCCTTTTTGCCGCGGATCTTCTGGCGATTGCGGTGACGAAAAAAGCGGAAGAGGATAGTGACGTTCAGAAAGGGTATCTTTATCGTGAGGAATATGGAGGTGGAACGTCTGAGCAGACTGTTTCATTGAAACAGAACGGAAAGGAAAAAGAAGTAAAAATTGAACTTGCACCACGAAAGCTGACGAAAAAGGAGAAGGAGGAGGCACTGAAGTCCGCCATGCGTGCGCTTCCGAAAAAAATTCTCGGAAAGCAGACGGCAGGCCATGTGACCGAATCCGTGACGTTGCCGGACTCGATTGGAAATCCGGAGGTCACACTTGAATGGATGACGGACAATCCGGATGTCATAGACTGGAACGGCTCAATAGGCGATAAAATTCCATCTGAGGGAAAAGAAGTAACTCTGACCTGTGAGCTGTCTTTGGAGGATCTGATTCGGGAAACCTCATTTACGTTTATGGTATATCCGAAGAAACAGACAGAGGAGGAGAAGCTGGAACAGGCCGTCAATGAAGCTGTTTCAAAGGAAAATCCGGAGACGGATCGAAAGGTAAAACTTCCGAAAGAAATTTCAGGAAAAAAGGTTCAGTGGCTGCAGGATGATAACCATGACGGAATCAAAATACTTGCGGTCGGAATTCTGCTCGGGACAGCAGTGATTTTTCTTCAGAAAAAAGAAGAAAATGAACAACAGCGGCAAAGAGAAAAGGCGCTTCAAGCAGACTACCCGGGTATCATCAGAAGATTTGTACTGTTTATGAATGCGGGAATGTCCGTACGAATGAGTCTTGAAAAAATTGCGGAAGGATATCGGAGGCGGCTGGCGGAAAAGAAGCCGATCTCCGGAAGACGACAGGAAAAAGGAGATGGTGATAAGGAAAACGAACATCCGGGGCTTGCGGAAATCTGTCATGCCGTGGACGATATGAGAAAGGGAATGACGGAAATACAGGCATATGAACGATTTGGTCGAAGGTGCAAAATTGCGGAATACAGGACATTCTCTGATCTTTTGATCCGCTGCGTCTTAAAAGGCGGAAGGGACGTCTTGGAGCTAATGCAGAAAGAAGCGGAAGAAGCCGACGATATCAGGAGACGGCAGGCACAGATCCGCGGTGAGGAGGCGGGAACAAAGATGCTTCTGCCGATGGTACTGATGCTTGCCATCGTCATGGCGATACTTATGGTCCCGGCGATGATGGCGATGAATGGTTAGAGGATTTTGAGGGCCGGAGGATATGTTTTGCCGGTGAGCAAGACAATAGACCTTTATTTTTCGAGGCTTTCCACAAGCTCCTGAAGTTCAAAATACCGCTCCATCTTCTCATCGAGCAGTTTATCCGTTGCTTCTTTCTCTTCTGAAAGTTTTTCCAGCTTCGAATAATTGGATGCAGCGGCCTCCATTTCCGCTTCCAGACTCTGGGATTTTGCGTCGAGGGCATCGATTTCATCTTCGATAGTATCCCATTCCCGCTGTTCCTTATAACTTAAACGGGTTTTCTTTTTCTTCTGTGCTTCTTTTTGGGCAATCCAGTCCTTTTTGGAAGCGGATTCCTCCTCCTCATTTGAGGAAGCGGATTTGAGAGAAACGGGAACACTTTTTCCGGAAGTCGTATCGCCGCTTCCGGAATCGGAAAGAGAATTCAGTTGTGCTCTGTGCGCAAGATATTCTTCGTATCCACCTTCGCTTTGGTGAAGAAGTCCGTCTCCCTCAAAGGAAAAAATGCGATTCACTACACGGTCAAGAAAGTATCTGTCGTGGGATACAGTGATTACAATGCCGGCGAAGTGGTCCAGATAATCTTCCAGGATCTGAAGAGTACGGATATCCAGATCGTTGGTGGGCTCATCGAGAATGAGCACATTCGGCGCTTCCATCAGGACTTTCAGAAGGCTCAGACGTCTTTTTTCCCCGCCGGACAGTTTTCCGATGACGGCATGCTGCAGTTCGCCGTCAAAAAGGAAACGTTCGCACATGGCAGATGCGGAAGTGAGTCCTTCGGAGGTGCGGATATATTCTGCAGTATCCCGGATAAAGTCAAGAACCCGTGCATTCGGATCGAGGGCCTCATTTTCCTGACCGAAATAACCTATCTTTACGGTCTGGCCGATTTCAACGGATCCGGAATCTACGGGAATCTGACCGGAAATGCATTTTAAGAGAGTCGTTTTCCCACAGCCATTCGGACCGATGATACCGATCCGGTCGGTTTTCAGAAAGGTGTAGGTGAAATCACGAAAGAGAAGTTTCCGGCCGAAACTTTTGGATATTTCATGGGCCTCAATGGTCTTTCCGCCAAGTCTTGAGGCCAGAGAATTCAATTGGACATTTCGGTCTTCCACGATTTTGTCCCGATTCTTAAGAGCCTCAAAGCGCTGAATGTGGGCTTTCTGCTTCGTGGAACGGGCACGTGCTCCGCGCTGCATCCATGCGAGATCCTGACGGTAAAGAGCGGCAGCCTTTCGTTCCGCAGCCCGGGCGAAATCGGCACGCTCGGCCTTCAGTTCCAGATAACGGGAATAATTTGCCTCATAGCGGTACAGCTTTCCGTGATCGATTTCCGCAATACAGTTT
>CAYYEB010000179.1:0-3968 GCA_964470725.1 uncultured Lachnospiraceae bacterium
CCCCTGTCAGATCCCGACATTTCCAGTCAGGATATTGTCCTGCCGTTTCCAGGCTTTTTACGGCAGCCTCTTTTGCCTTCGGCGGCATCCCCAGGGGATTGATATTGACGGAAAAGTCCAGCAGATCCGGCCGACCATAGGTATCGCCGCCATGATGATATTGATAAGGCATTTCTCCTATCTCCACAATTTCAGTTATTCCAAGAGGTTGCCGATACAGACCTGTCTGTGAAAACACGCTGCGCTTCACTCATCTCACTGCGAATTATTCGCACGGCTCTCGACCACGATAGAAGCGTTTGTGGATCTCGAGCCGGCGCAATTCTTGTGAGATTTCGTGCGCTTGCTAAGGCTTTTCACAGACAGGTCTGTATCGGCAACAGAGCTAAGTAGTAAACTATATTAACAGACCGCTCCAATCCACACCAAAACCCTGATCCCACACCCAAGCACGAGAAACGACATCCCATACAGCAGCCTGTTCGCACGCCGGATGTCCTCCGTCTCCACCGGACGATCCGGATCTCCAAGTGTCGGTTTCTTCACCTTTTTTCCAAAGTATACGGCATCTCCTGCAAGCTGTACATGCAGTGCTCCGGCACAGGCCGATTCCGTTTGTGCCGAATTCGGACTCGCATGTTTTCTGCGGTCCCGCCGCCAGATGCGATACGCATTTTTCCCGTCAAATCCCGGGAGCAAAAATGCCGCCAGAATCATTGCCAGGGCCGCAAGTCTTGACGGGAGGAAGTTTACAACATCGTCCAATTTTGCCGCCGCTGTTCCGAAATGCAGATATTTCTCATTTTTATATCCGATCATGGAATCCATCGTGTTGACAGACTTATAGAAAAATCCGCCCGGAATTCCGAAGATCAGAATAAAGAGAAGAGGCGCAATCACTCCGTCCGAACTGTTTTCCGCAACGGTCTCCACTGCAGCTTTGATAATGCCGCTTTCATCCAGTACCGAAGTATCGCGTCCCACGATCATAGAAACCGCATGTCTTGCACCGTTCGGTCCCTCCATATCGTCCTTCTTCAAGGCATGATATACTTTCATGCTTTCGGTTTTCAGGGATTTCATTGCCAGAAGCTGCCAGCACATAATGCACGAAAGCGCCAGCTTCAGCCAGGGTGATATCCAATCAGCCAAAGTCAGAAGAAACAAAGGGATGCCCGTCGAAAGCACCGTCACAAGGACGACTAAAAAGCCGCCGGCTATTTTATCCGGCAGCTTTCCCCGTATCCAGTGTTCTGTTTTCGTAATCAGCCATCCGATCCCCTGTACCGGATGCCACAGACTGTGCGGATCGCCGATCAGCAGATCCAGAACAGTTCCGGCAAGAAGGATGACGATTCGTTCCTCAATCCAGTTCATATCTCTATTTATCGCTGTGCGATCGGTATCTGGGCGGAAAGCGGATGATTCGTTGTTCCGGTTGTCGGGTCCACCGCCTCAAAAGAAGAATCCCAGTCATACGGGCGTCCGTCGCTTGCAATTCCCGGAATATTGGCAGTGCCGCTCACAAGCATGTTGACGCCATAGGTCGGCTCTCCATCCGTTGCATACTGTCCATCTGTCCGTACCGTTCCCACACCAAAATCTACGGAACCGGTGAGACCGAAATAATTATTTGTCGCATTCCAGCGGCCGATCGTACCATAGGTTGCGCTGTTATTTCCGGCTTTTACACGGACATTGTGAAATAATGCGGAAATCGAATCGCCGTTTCTTGCGCAGCTTCCCTCCACCGTAAAAATAAACGGAGGTGTCAGCGACGTGGGAATACGATTATAAAGTCTGTCATTTACATAATATCCGATCGTTCCATCCGAATAATAGGAAAGGCGGATCCGTTCGCTGACATTTCTTTCAGCTCCCGGATAACGGATATACTGTTTTCCGATTCCGCCGCCCACATTGGCGTGGTCTCTGATATTTTCGACGATAAAGCAGGTATTATTGGAAAATGCCTGTCCGAGGTTGTGGACGCCCTCTTCATAGTTGATGCCCCAGGCTGCGATCTGCCCATTTGATCCGTTTGCGCTGGAAATATCCACCTTCGCGTGATATCCCGTACCGGTACCGTTCAGTGTCACATCCGCTTCAATCGAAGCATAGGCCGGATCATTTTCAAAGGACAAAAGCTGTGTATTCGCGCCATACCAGGCAATTCCCTCATCTTTCCATCCATGTGCGGTCAGACTGTGATGTTCGGACGCATTGACCGTATAGTTGTGAGATCCTGCCACCGCATTCGGATTATACTCCCGATAAACCGCCTGTCCGGAAGAATCTGCGGAATACCACCCGATTCCCTCATATCTCCAGCCGACGGCTTTCAGAGAATCTCTTTCATGGGAGTTGACCGTATAAAAATGATCTCCGGCATTCGGATTGTAGAGACGATACACCGGCGTATGTGATGTGAACGGGGCATACCAGCCCACGCCTTCATATCTCCAGCCGGCCCTTGCAACCGCATCTCTCTCCGGTGCGGAAGCCGTATAAAAATGTTCTCCCGAATTCGGGTTATACAAACGGTACATGGATACCGCCCCGGACGGGGAAACCGGCTCTCCTGTTGTCAGCATGTCCGGGGTTGCCGCGACTCCTGTGAGTGCAGGATCCGCAAATGCAGCTGCCGGAGCCGCTGTCACCGTCAGTGCCGCAGCAAGAATGGCTGCTATACAATGTTTCAGCTTTTTCATCTGCTATTCTCCATATCCTTTCCTGAAAAGTTACAAATGTCATCTGTGCCCAGAATCGGTACCGCATCGCCGATCTTCACTTTATCCCTGCAATGCAAAATCCCTGCCATATATCCTTCGCCGGGTTTTCTATTCCAGCAGAAGTAATCCCTGTGCGGCTCAGACAGGCGGTCCATAATTGCCATAATTGTACCGCCATGGGCCAGAAAAACAAGGTTCAGATCTTCATTCTGATCCGATTCCGCCACATATTCGTTCAAAATAACTTCAGCCGCCCCGCTGACCCTTGCTTCAAATTCCGCTTTTGACTCACCGCCCGGAAATGCGGTCTCTCCGCCGGAGTCAATATATGTCTGATAGGCGGCCGCCGTCTTCGGGTCCGCGTCCAGCTCCTGATAATTTTTATATTCAAATGCTCCGAAATCCATTTCCCTGAAAGCCGGTTCAACATGCACCTCAGGATCTCCAATATCCCGATCAAACAGCGCTTTCATCGTTTCCAGACATCGCTTCATCGGACTTACGTAGATCACAGTTCTTCTGTCCGCAAGCAGTTTCATGAGTATCTTCCGCTTTTTCCTCAGCCGTTCCCGTTCTTCCGACAGGATACTTTCGTCCGTTTTCCCGACATAGCGGTGTTCCAGATTTCCCTTTGTCCGCCCGTGGCGGATGAGAAACAGATTCATGCTGCCTTGTATCTCCTTCTATATCACAATTCCATATCTGTGCTCACTTCAGCCTCTGCGGCATACCGGCAATTATCCGTATCACCTGATCTGCCTCGGAAGCAATGCAGCAGTTCACGCGCCCGTTATATTCCCGCCACTTTCTGTCGCCTGCATCCAGAGGGATCACGCCGCAGCCGATTTCATCTGCGATCAGAACAACATCCTGCCGTCCTGCGGAGGTGCATTTCTCCTTCTCCTCTTTCCCGGGTGCCCCTGTCTTTTTTATGCTCTGAAGAAGCTTCTGTACCTCTTCCATCGGATCTTTTCCATCCTGCAGCTGCTTTTTCACCTTCAGATGATAGTCGGAGATCACCCTTGCATCCGGATACATCGCCTTTGCGTAGGCCTCTTTTCCCTCAAAGGCGCCTCCCACAAGGAATATCAGTGACATTGTTTCAGCCTCCACTTGTCATGTTCACAATTGACGGGATTCAGGTTATGGCCTGAATCCCTGTATAATTATTACAGCTATCACCACTGAGTCTTTCCATGATCCGTAAGGTTTCTTCAATGCTGCAAAAGTATTTTT
>CAYYEB010000180.1:0-3942 GCA_964470725.1 uncultured Lachnospiraceae bacterium
TCAGCTTTGAGTAGTCCGAACATTTGGTTCTAATCTACTTTCTTTTGATTTTCCTTAAAAGTCCCCTGACCTTCTCCATCATGATATCGTATTCCTCTGTTTTATGGTAGATCAGCCAGTATACCGCCGGAACGATTACAACAGCTAAGATACCGCGAACCAGTATAAGAATCAGATCATGTCCGATAAAGGGTCTTGTGATCTCATAGATGATTCCGGCAAGGCCCGCAATCAGTCCGCACGTCAGGAAATAGTTCAGAAAATAGCTCCATGCCGATCTGTGAAACGCATCCCGGTAAAGAAGTATCGCATCGTACCACCAGATTGTTGTCAGACGGCTGATGATGGATCCCAGGAAGACACCCGCCAGTCCTATTTTCTTCACCAGAATGATGGAAACCACCAGGTTCACCACCGCCGTTGCCACTGCACGATATTTTCTTTTGACAAAAACGCCTGTCGCCTCATTATAAATATTGACGACCAGTTCCATATAGTTCGTTGCAAAATTATAGACGATAATAATCAGAACCGAGTTGGACAAAAGCCAGTCCTTTCCGATCCAGAGCCTGATAAACGGCTGCAGAATCAGAAGAAAAAGTACGGATATAAGTGCAATCAGGAGATTGTTGGCCAGATTGATTCCGCGAAATACCAGCTCACTTCTGTCCTCCCCCTTTGTCGCATACAAATTTCCTACGCTTGCGGAAAAGGACTGGATCACCCCGCTTATAAGGTTCTGGAAAATGGTCACTATGGTCAGATAGTTGTTGTACACTCCAACCATGACCGTTCCGATAAATGTGGAAATAATCAGATTGTCCGTTGCCGTTCCAACTGCCGTACTGATCTTATACAAAAAGGTCGCATAGATCTGAGTGAAAATCGTCTTTCGTCCTTTTTTACTCAGCCTCTGCGCCGGCTCCTTCAGGAACGGATATCTCCGATCCGCCGCCTTTGCGGTAACCAGGTTCTGGATAATGTTAAACCCGATCGCAATAATCGTATAGGCCAGAAATGAACGGAATACAATCAGAATCACAATCTGCACCACGTTCATGCACACCTGCACGATATACTGGATAATATCCACAATATATTTCTTCTGATCCGCAGTCAGAAGAACCGCCTTGTATGCATAGAACAGATAGGACACTACCGTCTGCAGAAGATACAGAATATAGTACAGATAAATATTGACCTTATCCGTCACTCCCGTCATGAGATACGGCAGAAACGGCATCAGAAGCAGCCCCAGTCCGAAAATGACAAGTCCGATGATCTGATATGCCTTTCGAAAAAAATCCATCAGGGACTTGACCTTTTCCACGTCATGGTCAGCCAGCGGCTGATACAGGCTGTAGGTCACCGCCGTTCCGAATCCGAGTTCTGCAATGCTTAACAGCGTCAGAACATTGCTGTAAAGACTCGATATTCCGAGATAGTCTTTCCCGAGCGTATAGATAAAGACAGTTCGGCAGACGAAACGAAGGATATTATTTAAAAGCTGTCCTCCGATACTCGTGGCAACATTTCTTGCCGAGTTCAAAGTTCTGCTGGCAGATTGTTCCGTTTTTTCTCCATTTGCCTGTTTCTTATTTTCAGGGGTCATAAACTTATAATCTGCCCTTTCCTCCAAGTTTCAAATCATTTTTTATCTGGGATGAACTGATCTCCGGTGTTCTGGAAAGATATACAACGTCGACTCCTTCTTCCTTGAGAAAGTCAAATTTTCCTTTCCAGTCATCTCCCATCACAAAGGTGTCGATCTGATACAGATGCATATCTGATCTCTTCTGTTCCCACGATTCCTCCGGGATCACAAGATCCACATACCGGATGGATTCCAGCAGCAGTTTTCTTTGTGCATAGTTGAAGTAGCTCTTTTTATGTTTCTCTCTCCAGTTAAACTCATCCGTGGAGAGGCCGACGATCAGATAATCTCCATACTCTTTGGCTCTTCTTAAAAGATTAATATGTCCATAATGCAGAAGATCAAAGGTACCATAGGTAATCACTCGTTTCATGGTTTTTCAACTCCTGCTATGTTTAAAACCCGTTCGCAGTTTCTGCCATCACAATACTTATTCACAGCGGCATTGACCTCTTCCCGTTTTGCTTTCCATCTGTCCGTACCCGCTGCCACATCCCGAATAAAGGCATAGAGCTGTTCCTTACGGTTGATCTTGTCTCCCGGCATATACGTGAGCGGATGCTCGAAAACAAATCCACGGCTGTTTTCATATTCCGAAAAATCCTCTATCACAAATCCCACCGGTCTGTCAAGCGCCAGATACTCCAGGTAAACAGAAGAATAATCCGAAATCAGGGCATCAGACTGGGAAAGCTCATCATACAGGTTTCGCCCTTCATCCCGGAAAACGGCATCACTTAAAATTTCAAGATTTGAATATTTCTTTGCCGTAAAACCATTCAGGTTCTGACCTCCATGAAGTTTGACCAGAATATGCACCTTCTGCGTCTTGAGAAATGAATTAAACTCCTCCCATTCCTCCTGACCGATCAGTGGCAGCAGTTCCGTACGGGAGGAATCGTCATATCCGAAATACGCCGACTGGCGAAAAGTCGGAGCCCAGACAATTCTCTTTGTCTCAGACGGTTCCTTTTTGCGGTACATAGCATCGGTTTTCGGTTCTCCCGTAATACATACATGACTTTCCGGGCACCCGAAGGCTTTTGCCATAATCGGCCGATAAAGTTCTGAAGATGCACATACATACGTAAAGAAGTATTCTTTTCCGTTATGAATATCCGAAAGCCGCGCAATTGTCTTCAGCGGTATCCCGTGCCACAGATTCATAACCTTCTGATCTTCTGACGGGAAAATCGGGAGCTTGCCAAAAGAATAAAATACGAATCTGCTTCGCATATAGTCCCGGAACGCATCTCTCTTTGTCGTATATATCACATTCGGAACCTGTGGCAGTCTCTTTGCCTCATCCTTTGGGACATTGGTCAGTATTCTGTATTTTCTGTGATAGCCATGGCGAAGCAGATAATGAAATAAGGCCTCCGAATTATCCCGCAGGCCATCATTTGCATTATAGATAAAAATCTGATTTTCCTTCTTTATCTGCCGATTCAACACAGAAGCTGCCGGTCCGACAGTATCCACGAGAAATTTCTTCAGCTTTACGTTTCTTATCATCTTTCTCCCCAGTGAATCAGTTCTTCCCGCAAGGCAAACAGCAGCTGATCTTCCGGAACTTTGCGAATCACCTTGCCGTCACGGAGCAGAAGTCCCTCATGCTTTCCTCCGCAGATTCCGATATCCGCCTCTCTTGCTTCTCCCGGGCCATTGACCACGCATCCCATGACAGCCACTTTGAGGTCAAGGGGAATATCCTGAACCATATTTTCTACCTCTGTCGCAAGAGAAATCAGATCAATATCCGTTCTCCCGCAGGTCGGACAGGACACAACCTCTACGCCTCCACGGCGAAGTCCGAGAGAGTGCAGAATCGCCTTTGCCGTACGCACCTCCTCAACCGGATCACCGGTCAGGGAGACGCGGACCGTATCTCCGATTCCTTCATGCAGAATAATACCGAGTCCCACCGAAGATTTGATTGTCCCAGAGAAGAGTGTTCCGGCCTCCGTAATACCGACATGCAGAGGGTAATCCGTCCGATCCGCAATCAGTTCATGTGCCTTCACCGCCATCATTACATCCGAAGACTTGATGCTGATCACAATATTATGGTAATCCAGCTCCTCGATCTGCTTTACCTCTTTCAGGGCGCTTTCCACCAGTCCCTCCGGAGTCACATGACCACCGTACTTTGCAAGTTCGTCTTTTTCAAGAGATCCGGAATTGACGCCGACACGGATCGGCACATTATATTCCTTTGCCTTTTCCACAACCATCCGGACTCGTTCCGGGCTTCCGATATTGCCCGGATTGATCCGGATCTTATCCGC
>CAYYEB010000181.1:0-3935 GCA_964470725.1 uncultured Lachnospiraceae bacterium
TTTTTCACATGGATTTCGTTGACAGAATCAAAAAAAATATATATATTTGATACATAAAGAAAATAGTTTTATAAAAGTTTCCCTGAAAAAGGAAAGGATCTGATCAGGTGGAAGAATATAAAAAGAATATAACGGAACGCAGACGTCAGACGAGAAATAAGATGTATCGTTTTATTTATGATGCGAAGGATCCGGTCAGTAAACAGCAGATTGCAACAAATCTGAAGTATTCTCTTCCGACGGTTCATCAGAACATTGCAGAACTTTTAAGTGCCGGACTGATTGAACCGGGAAAAATTCTGAAATCGACAGGCGGACGCCCGGCTGTCGGATATCAGGTAAACAGCAAGCTGAAATATGCGATCGGAATTGCAGTCTCTTCTACGCAGTTTCGCATCCTTGCATCGGATCTGAAACAGAACGAACTGGGCTATAGCGTCATTGAACGGCAATATATCGGAGATCAGTCCTTTGGGAGAGAGATTTCGGAGGAACTGGAAAAATTTCTTGAGCAAAATCACTTGGAACGGGAGAAACTTCTGGGAGTCGGAGTGACATTTCCGGGACTTGTGGATGAACAGAGTGACACAATTACACTTTCACCTACGATGCAGACAAGAGACATCAGCCTTCGCGCCATTCGCGAGGCAGTTCCTTATCGGATGTTTTTTCAAAACGACAGCACAAGCGGAGGAGAGGCGGAGTGGCTCAGCCTTCCGATGAAGGAAAGAGCCCGTAATTTTGTCTATCTGTTTCTTGAAAATGGTGTCGGAGGGGCTATCTTTCTTGGCGGCCGTCCATATGTCGGACAGAACAATCGAAGCGGTGAATTCGGCCATATGACTGTGACGCCGGGAGGAAAACTGTGCAACTGCGGTGAACGCGGGTGCCTTGAGGCCTACTGCAGCGCTCTTCGTTTTACCAGGGATCTTGGAAACATCACAATTGATGAATTCTTTGAAGGGCTTCGAAACGGGAATAAGGAATATAATGAGCTGTGGGTGGACGTACTCGACCATCTCGCGATCGAAATTAATAATCTCCGTATGGCGTTTGACTGCGACGTGATTCTGGGCGGTTTTGTATCAGGCTATCTCGGCCCCTATATGGAGGATCTGAAAATGCGGATTGCGGCCAGGGATCCGTTTGAAAAAGAAGTAAATTATCTGAAGATCGGAAAATATCCGACGAAGGCGGGAATGATGGGCGTTGCCTGGCATTTTACGGATGAATTTATCAGCCGGATCTGAAAGAAAATAAAATGAAAGGCGGATTTTTCATGAGTTTATTCAGAAAAAATTCCGATGATGAAAAGGAAGAAGTAAGACGAAAGTCCAATAACAGCAATATTATTATGGGAGTAGTCTGCGCGTATATTATTTACCTTGGCGTGGATATTCTGAAGAATTTTGCCGAGGGCAAGGGTGGAAACACACCTGTTTGGGCGCAGATTTTAGGCGGGATTTTTTTTATCGCTATAGGCACCGGCTTTCTGGTCTTTTATCTGAGGACTTATTTCCGCAATAAATCTGCGGAAAATGAGCAGGAGCAGGAAGACGACAAGGTGATGGATGAGATCGAGGAGAAGGAAACTGCCGCGGAGGAAGAAAAGAATTCCCCGGAAGAGGAAGAAGGAAAGACAGATAAAACGGAGGGAAAATAATCCGGTTTTGTGAACTGAATAAAAGGCAATGCGGGCGCTTTGGCGATGGCTGAGGCGCCTTTTTTATTTGTATGGACAAGGCGGTCGGCCACGGAGCCGCTCAGTCTGCTTTCAGATATATTCTATAGGCACTTGACAAATCACAGCACAAAACATAAAATTGAAAATGCAACAAGTAGTAATGAAAACTACATGATAAGTAAGAAGGTGATTTGTATGGCATCGGTAAGTGCGGTTTCTACAGAAAATACAAAGATAAAGGAGATTACCCGTTACGGCGTTCTTCCGGCAACGATTTCTCTTCAGATTCGGGAGCCGGGGTCTGCGCTGACGCATTTTGCAGGTCTGATACTGATGTCAATGGGTGCAGGGCCGCTTCTGATGCGGGCGAAGCACAGCGGATCAACGATGACGTTTGTCGGAATGATTGTGTTTGTTGTATCCTGCTGCCTGCTCTATGCGGCAAGCACAACGTATCATACGGTTGTGCTCGATGAAAAGAAGACCACACTGTTTCGGAAGTTTGATCATATGAGTATTTCCATTATGATTGCGGGAACATATACGCCCATTTGCCTGACGGCGCTTAGAGGAAGAACCGGCTATATTCTTCTGGGAATGATCTGGACACTGGCGGTTGGCGGCGTACTTCTGAAGCTGTTCTGGGTGACCTGCCCGAAGTGGCTGAGTTCGGTGGTCTATCTCATGATGGGGTGGCTCTGTGTTTTTGCGTTTCCGTCTCTATTAGAGAAGCTTTCTGCTGAAGCGTTCGGGTGGCTTTTTGCCGGCGGAGCATTTTATACGGTTGGAGCCGTCATTTATGCGCTTCATCCGAAGAAATTCGATGCAAAGCATATTTATTTCGGCTCCCATGAGATTTTTCATGTGTTTATTATGCTCGGAACCTTCTGCCATTACATGCTGATGTATCGATTTCTGTCACTGATGGCATGAGACTTTTGTCACGGTTTCCTGCAAACGGCATTTAGTACCTGCGAATGTAAAAGAAAAATAACGTTTCCGAATGTGAAAAATGATTTTCCCGGCGAACTTTTGTATGGGTCTGGAAAATCATTTTTTTTGGTCGGAGTTTTGTTCGCTTTGAAGGAGTAAGCAGCGATTGATTTCTGATTTTCGGGATTGACAAAAAAGTTCTTGACATCACAAATAAATTGAGTACAATGTAATTGTAAGCAATAAAAGACAAAGGCGATTATCAAACAGATCAGGCGAATTCAGAAAAACAGGAGGATTTCATCATGGCAGGCATTTATGATTTTACGGTAAAGAACAATAAGGGCGAGGACGTGGATCTCGGTCAGTACAAAGGAAAGACGCTTCTGATCGTCAATACGGCAACCGGCTGCGGTTTTACTCCGCAGTATAAGGGCCTTGAGGAACTTTACAGAAAGTACAAGGACAGAGATTTCGTGATTCTTGATTTTCCTTGCAATCAGTTCGGACATCAGGCTCCGGGATCAGATTCGGAAATCAATGAATTCTGCACGATGAAATATGATACGACATTTCCGAGATTTAAGAAGATTGATGTCAACGGAGAGAACGAAAGCCCGCTGTACACATATCTGAAGAGTCAGAAGGGTGGCGTACTCGGAAGCAAGATCAAGTGGAATTTTACGAAGTTTCTGATTGATAAGAACGGTAATGTAGTGGACCGTTTTGCACCGACAGAGACACCGGAAAAGATTGATGAGAAGGTGGCGGCGATCCTGTAAAACCTCTTGCACAAAAGAATCGTCTGCAATATAATTGAGCGGTGCAAATTTGAATGAAAAAGAGTTGGCAAGGATCGTTCCGGAAAGGAAAATTCCGGAATGATGAAAGGCTTTAGAAAGAGATTTTGTATGGGTCGATATGACTGTTTGAAAATTGAAAATCAGCTCTGTTTTCCGCTCTATGCGGCTTCCAAAGAGATTGTCAGAAGATATAAACCGATACTGGACAAGATAGATCTGACATATACACAGTATATTGCAATGATGGTTCTCTGGGAGAAGAAAGAGCTCAATGTCAAGGAACTTGGAAAGTGTCTGTATCTGGATTCCGGTACACTGACACCTCTTTTGAAGAAACTGGAGTCAAAGGGGTTTGTGACGAGACATCGTTCGGAAGCGGACGAGCGAAATCTGATGATCACAATCACGGATAAGGGAATGGCGCTTCGGGAAGAAGCCGTCAATGTTCCGGCGGAAATAGGCAGCTGCATTTCCCTTGAACCGGATGAAGCAAAGGAATTGTACAGACTTTTGTA
>CAYYEB010000182.1:0-3925 GCA_964470725.1 uncultured Lachnospiraceae bacterium
TATGCGACCTTCCCAAGGTTGAGAGGTGGGTTCGACTCCCATCATCCGCTGAAAAAGAGGAATGCCGACGGGCATTCCTCTTTTATTTTGTCTTCCACTTTCAATGAATAAAACAACTTAGCTCCGAATTATCGCTTACTTTTCCGCATACCAGGCGATTCCCTCATATCTCCAGCCGAGTTTTACGAGTTCATCACGTTCCCCTGCGCTTTTCGTATAATGATGGTTCATACTGTAAGCATTCGGATTATAAAGCCTGTAGACCGGAACTGACTTCGAATCGTCAGAATACCAGCCAATTCCCTCATATCTCCAGCCAAGCTTTACCAGTTCATCTCTTTCTCCGGCACTTTTCGTAAAATGATGCTCCGTAGAATTCGGATTATACAGACGATAGACCGGTGTTCCCGACCTGACAGGTGAAGTCCACGCACTTCCCTCATCTGCCCATCCGGAAGAGACAAGCACCTTTTCCTCATTTCTGTCATGCGTATATAAATGTTCACCTGTAGAGGCATGATAAAACCTGTGCAGATTTTCGTCTCCGTTTGTCCATTCCAGGTTTACACTTCCGTTTCCGTGAATTCTCCAGATAGAATCCGGATCACGGCCGATTGTCGTTTGATAGGATGTAATTTCAACCGCGCCTACCTGTCCGTTATGAGAATTCATAAATTCCGGAGTCCAGTAGCCGTTACATGCCACAGCCTTTCCATCGCCGATATAGATGGCCACATGACCGGTATTGTTTCCTTCATCCCAGAATTCCACATCTCCCGGCAGTGCATCGGCAATATTATTTCCGATTCTTTCCGTATTCGGCACCTGACCTGCGCCCCATCCTACGGATCTTCTGTATCCGATTCCCGGGTTGGAATCCATAAGTCCGAAATGCCGCATGACGCTGTATATAAACCAGGAGCAGTCTGAGGCACTCCCGTCTGAAAGTTCGGCGGAGATTTTCTCTCCCCTGGACGCATCATTATAGTGTACTCTGCCCACCCAGGATACCGCATAGTCGACAATATCCTGATTTGTGATCGTTGTCTGCGCTTCCGCATAGACCGGCAGTGCACTGCCAACTGCTCCTGTCAGAGGAGCCGCTGCCAGTGTCACAGCACTGATCACCGAAAGAGCTATTTTCTTACCATTACCATGTTGTAATTTCATTTATGTCTCCTGAGATTCATCTTCATTTTCATTTTGATCTTCGGAAGATTCACTCTCACCATCATCCACAGCATCATCCTGCTTCACCCTGGCAAAACTTGCAACCGTCACGCCATCCGCCAGGTTCATAATCTTGACGCCGGATGTAATTCTCTGAAGTACAGGGATATTTTCGCAGTTTGTATGAATCATGATTCCTTCTGTTGTGATCAGAAGGATTTCATCTTTTTTATCCAGAAGAAGCGCGCCGACAAGGTGCCCGGTCTTCTGTGTGACCTTATAACACTTGACGCCCTTTCCGCCACGTCCCTGGCGCTTAAATTCCTTCAGGTCTGTCAGTTTTCCGAGTCCGTTTTCAGAAATAAAGAGCATCAGCGGTCCCTGATTTTCCACCTGCATGGATACAACCTTGTCATCAGGATCAAGCTGAATTCCCTTCACTCCCATAGATACTCGGCCCGTAGAGCGCACATCATCCGTACTGAAACGGATACTCATGCCATTTCTGGTGGTCAGAAGAACATCCTGGTTGCCTTCCACCCATTTTACTTCGATAACTTCATCATCTTCGCGAATGGCCATTGCCGAAAGGCCGTTTTTCCTGATATTCGCATACTCACTTAACGGCGTTTTCTTAATGATGCCGTTTCTGGTAGCCATCACCAGATATCGATCAGATCTGAAATCCTCCCGACTGAGAGGTATAACTGTCGTCACCTTTTCATCCGGCTGGAGCGGAAGAAGATTGATCGTAGCGGTTCCTCTTGCCGTTCTGCTTCCCTCCGGTATCTGATATGCCTTAAGGCGATAGACTCTTCCCTGATTTGTAAAGAAGAGCATGGTATGGTGATTCGTCGTCATCATGACATTGGCAACGTAATCATTTTCCACAGTCTGCATGCCCTTGATTCCCTTTCCGCCGCGGTTTTGCATCCGGAAATTATCGACGGACATTCTCTTGATATAGCCCATCTGTGTTGCGGTAATGACAGTCGGATCATCAGGAACCATATCTTCAACGGAAATATCTGAGCTGTCGAAAATAATCTGTGTCTTCCGGTCATCGCCGTACTTGTCACTGATGGCAATCAGTTCTTTTCTGATCACTCCCAAAAGAACTTTCTTGTCACTTAAGATTGCCTTCAGATCCGTGATTGTCTTCATGAGACCATCAAACTCATTCTGAATCTTACTGCGTTCCAGGCCTGTCAGTGCACGCAGTCTCATATCTACAATAGCCTGAGCCTGCACATCATCAAGACCGAACTGTTTGATCAGCTCCGTCTTTGCAATTGCAACAGTTTCCGAATTTCGAATGACGGATATCACTTCATCAATATGATCCAGTGCAATCAGCAATCCCTTTAAGATATGAGCCCGCTCTTCCGCCTTATTCAGATCATATTTTGTTCTTCTGGTGACCACATCTTCCTGATGTTTCAGATAATAATTGAGTAATTCAAGAAGATTCAGTACCTTTGGCTGTCCATCTACCAGCGCCAGATTGATCACGCCGAAGGTATCCTGCAGCTGTGTATGTTTATAAAGCTGATTTAAGATTACATTCGGATTGGCATCTCTGCGGACATCGATGCAGATTTCCATACCTTCCCGGCTGGAATGATCGTTCAGTCCCGTAATTCCGTCGATTTTTTTATTTCTCACAAGAGATGCAATGGATTCGATAAGCCTCGCCTTATTGACGAGATACGGTATCTCCGTAATCAGAATCTTACTTTTTCCACTTGGAAGTGTTTCGATATGCGAAACTGCACGGACAATAATTTTTCCGCGTCCCGTACGATAGGCATCCTCTATCCCCTTCCTTCCCAGAATGGTCGCTCCGGTCGGGAAATCCGGTCCCTTTATGATCTGCATAACATCCTCAAGGGATGTATCCGGCTTATCGGCAATCTTATCATCAATCATTCTGACACATGCCGAAATAACCTCCCGCAGATTATGAGGAGGCATATTTGTTGCCATTCCGACAGCAATTCCGGTCGTTCCATTGATCAGAAGATTCGGAATACGTGCGGGAAGAACAACAGGTTCCTTTTCCGTTTCATCAAAGTTCGGAACAAAGTCAACCGTGTCCTTATTGATATCCGCCAGCATTTCCATTGCAATTTTTGAAAGTCTGGCCTCCGTATATCGCATGGCCGCAGGCGAATCTCCATCGACGGATCCGAAATTCCCGTGTCCGTCAACCAATGGATAATGATAGGACCATTCCTGTGCCATATTGACCAACGCACCATAGATGGAACTGTCTCCGTGCGGATGATATTTACCCATTGTATCACCGACAATACGCGCACATTTTCTATGCGGCTTGTCTGGACCATTGTTCAATTCGATCATTGACCATAAAATACGCCGCTGCACCGGTTTTAATCCATCCCGGACATCCGGTATCGCGCGGGAAACAATGACGGACATCGCATAATCAATATACGATGTCTCCATTGTTTTCTTCAGATCAACATCATTGATTCTGTCAAAAACTTTATCGTCCATATATTCCTCTTACTTTATGCTGTTTACCTTACACATCCAGGTTCTGGACATATTTCGCATTTTCCTCGATGAACTCTCTTCTGGGTTCTACCTTATCTCCCATCAGGGTGGAAAATGTCAGATCGATTTCAGAAATTGAATCATCATCCATATTGACACGTTTCAGAACGCGTCTTTCCGGATCCATGGTCGTCTCCCAAAGCTGATCCGCATCCATTTCGCCAAGTCCCTTATA
>CAYYEB010000183.1:0-3897 GCA_964470725.1 uncultured Lachnospiraceae bacterium
ATCTAATATAGAGTATGATACGAATGTCATATGCCTGTTTACAACAATAGGGCGTGACCTGGAAAGAACTTTGGACAAAAAGTTTCAGATATTTAAGGACTGAAGGAAAAGAGGAATGAAGTATGCAAATATCGACAAAATTTACGATTGCAATTCATATACTTGCAGCAGTGGAATATTTCGGAAGAACACAGAAGGTTACGAGTGATCTTCTTGCATCCAGCATCGGCAGCAATCCGGTGATTATCCGGAATATCATGTCGGATCTGAAAAATGCGGGATTTATTGAAACAAAGCGTGGACCGGGAGGAATTACAATCACGAAACCGCTCGATCAGATTACATTTTATGATGTCTATGAGGCTGTGGAAAAGAATAAGGATGAACTGTTCCATTTCCATGATAATCCGAATCCGAACTGCCCTGTGGGACGGAATATTCATTCGGCGCTGGATGACAAACTCGCGGCGGCACAGCATGATTTTGAAAATGATCTGAAGAAGTATAACGTCGGTGAGGTGGTCAAAGATCTTCACGCGGAGCTGGAGAAAGAGGCATAAGACTGATAAGTACGTGGCGCAATCACTTGCATGAAGGTTCAGATAAAACGGGAGGATGTCCGCATGGCGGAATTTAACTTTGAAATTGTCAGAGACCCATCCATATTTGAAGAAAACCGGCTGCCGGCCCACTCTGATCATATTTTCTTTGCGTCAGGGGAAGAAGTTCGTGAAGGATACACGTCTTTCAGATACTCACTTGACGGTACCTGGAAGTTTGCTTATGCCCGAAATCCCCAGGCTGCACCGGCAGGATTTGAAGAGGTGTCATATGACTGCCACGGCTGGGAGGAGATCCGTGTACCGGCCCACATCCAGATGGAAGGTTATGATGCGCCGCAGTATGTCAACACGCAGTATCCGTGGGACGGCAGAGAGAAGGTTGAGCCGGGAGAGATTCCCGCTGACTTCAATCCGACCGCAAGTTATGTGAAGTACTTTCAGGTACCGGAGAAGATGCGCGGAAAGCGGATTTTTATCTCTTTTCAGGGTGTGGAGAGCGGATTTGCGCTCTGGCTTAACGGCAGGTATGTGGGCTACAGTGAAAATTCCTTTGATCCGGCGGAGTTTGAACTGACACCATACCTGACAGAAGGGGAAAATAAACTGGCGGTTCGGGTGTTCCGATTTACTTCCGGTTCCTGGACGGAAGATCAGGATTTCTTCCGCTTTTCCGGAATCTTCCGGAGCGTCTTTCTGTATGCAATTCCATCCGTTCATGTGGAAGATCTGACGGTGCGAACGATACTTTCCGATGATTTTCAGCATGCGGATCTGCAGCTTTTTCTGAACACCGTGGGCAGGGGAAACGTGAAGATCACTTTGTTCCGTCACAAAACAGAGCAGGATTTGAACAGTTTTGAAAACATCGATCCCTGGTTTGCCCTTCCGAAGGACGGGGACGAGGTTATCCTCACAAGGGAAGAGAGAATTGGATCTGAAGGGAAGACAAAGTTTATATATCCGGTGAAGCAGCCGCGGCTTTGGAGCGCGGAGAAACCGAACCTTTATGATCTGCTTCTGGAAGTACGGGATGAGAAGGGAAATCTTACGGAACTGATCCCGCAGAAGGTCGGCTTCCGGCGTTTTGAGATGGACGGCAATCTCATGAAACTGAACGGAAAGCGGATTGTATTTTGCGGTGTGGACCGTCATGATTTCAGTTCAAAGACCGGACGGGCCATTTCCAAGGAAGAGATAAAAAAGGATATTGTGACGATGAAGCGGAACAATATCAATGCGATCCGTACGAGTCATTATCCGGATGTTTCTTATTTATATGACCTGTGCGACCGCTATGGACTCTATCTCATTGCGGAAAATAACATGGAGACGCATGGCGTCTGGGATCAGATTTTCCGTGGGAAAAAGGATATTTCCTATGCGGTTCCGGGGGACCGTAAAAACTTCCGGGGCGCAATGCTGGACCGCGTGAATTCCTGCTATCAAAGGGACAAGAATCATCCGGCGATTCTGATCTGGTCCTGCGGCAATGAGTCCTTTGGCGGATCCGTGATCCGTGACATGGCAGATGAGTTCCGAAAGCTGGATCCTACGCGGCTTGTGCACTATGAGGGCATTTTCAACGACAGACGGTATCCGGATACCTCGGATATGGAAAGCCAGATGTATACACCGGCTGCCAAGATCAGAGAATTCCTGAAGGAACATCGGGACAGGCCGTTTATCTGCTGCGAATATACGCATGCGATGGGCAACTCCTGCGGAGCCATGAACAAGTACACGGAGCTTTCCGATGAAGAACCGCTTTATCAGGGCGGCTTTATCTGGGACTATATCGATCAGTCAATCGGCGTAAAGGACCGATATGGCCGGGAAATGCAGGCCTACGGCGGAGATTTTGATGACCGCCCGAGCGATTATGAATTCAGCGGAAATGGCATCGTCTACGGCGGAGACCGTGACCCGTCACCGAAAATGGCATCGGTGAAATACAATTATCAGATGTTTGACATTCGAATCGAGGAGAGGGAACGGAAACTCTTTGCACGCATTCATAATCGCGGCCTGTTTACATCGACGGATGAACTTGATGCGATTCTGACACTTGAAAAAGAAGGGAGGATGCAGCGAAAAGTTCGGGTGAATCTTGAAGAAGTTCATCCGGAGGAGACAAGGACGCTGCAGCTTCCGCTTGAACTGCCAAAGGATAAGGGAGAGTACACAGTTACGCTGTCGCTTCTGCTCCGGGAGGAGAAATCCTGGGCAAAGCCGGGATATGAAATGGCGTTCGGGCAGAGTCCCTTTGAATGCATAAACGGAACTGTCGAAAAAGAAAAAGCAGGCTGCTATCTGAGTCTGAAAAAATCCGGAGGTTATGAGCGGCAGGCGGAGGAAACGGCCCGCTCTTTGAAGATGGCCGGACATTTTCCGAAGGATCTGCAGCACAGCTACTGCGGTAACGATGCGGAGGAATATGATGCCTTTTCGGATCCGAATGAGGGAAATGTGCTGCATGTGATCCATGGCCCGAACAATATCGGTATAAAGGGGGACAACTTCCATATCCTGCTTTCCCTGACAGCAGGAGGAATGACAAGCTATCGTTATGCCGGCCGTGAACTTTTGAAGAGCATTCCGAAACCGAATTTCTGGCGTGCTCCGACTGCCAACGATGATGGAAACCTGATGGCGGCACGCTATGGACAGTGGAAGCTTGCAAGTCTTTATGCAACGCAGAAAAATATCGATACCATTGCTCCAGCCAATGAACCAACGGTAAAAGAGTCCAAAGATCATATCGATGTGACGTTTCACTATACACTGCCGACTGAGCCCCGCAGTGCCTGCGATCTGACCTACAGCGTCTATGCCAATGGCGTCGTATTTGTGACGCTGGACTACGATCCGGTGAAGGAACTCGGAGACATGCCGGAATTCGGTGTCGCACTGAAAACGGACGCGGAGTACAACCGGATCCGCTGGTATGGATACGGGCCGGAAGAGACCTATCCGGATCGTATGCAGGGAGCAAAGCTTGGAATCTATGAACAGACGGTTATGGATTCTGTGGCAAAGTATCTGGTGCCGCAGGAGAGCGGTGCAAAGTGCGGCGTGCGCTGGGCGACAGTGACGGATGAACGGGGAAGGGGACTCCTCTTTGCCGGTGATAAGATGATGTTTTCCGCTGAGCCCTGGTCCGTGCATGAGATTGAGAACGCCCGCCATGCGGTGGAACTTCCGCCGGTGCACTTTACACACATCCGCTGTGCTCTTGCGCAGATGGGAGTCGGTGGCGACGACAGCTGGGGCGCGAAAACGCATGACGAATATCTGCTGAAGCCCGGAGAACATCTGAGTTTTACCTTTGCCTTCC
>CAYYEB010000184.1:0-1652 GCA_964470725.1 uncultured Lachnospiraceae bacterium
CTATTATAGATAAATAAGGGCACTACCGATAGACGGTTAGCCCGTTTTGCTAAATCGATTTTGACCGCTCTAATTTACTAGGCTTTTGGCGGTCATTTTTTGAGTCTTTTTTGTCCCGGCTTCCGAAATTAATCTAACCCGTCAGCGATTGCCAGTTCTGAGCGTAGCTCTTCCCGTTCCTCATAAGTAAGCATTTTCACATCCCCATTAACATCTGAACCAGTTCATCATTTCCTTTATAAATATCAATAGCCCTCGGATCGCTGCTTCTGTCCCGGAATGCAGGATAAAGGAAGCCGCACTCAGGAGCCGCTACATGATAATCGTCATCCACTCTTCCAACCGTGCAGATGATGAAATCATAAATCTCCTCAGATTCATATTCGTACGCATCATCGCTTCCCTTAACTGGCACATCATATACCCCGTGAAAAACGTCGATTGCGTATTTCTCCTTCAAATCGCAGGCATTGATCATCCGCTCATAAAATGTCTCCATCAGGACATCATTCTTCAAGCCACAAGCAACGATCAGATTCAGCATCTTCCATGTTGTCTGTCCGGTGAATGTCTCTTTCGGAAAACAGTATTCCCTCACTTCTGTATTCGTCCTGCCGAAAGGTACTGCCTTCGCAAGTGCAAGATTTGAAGTCTTATCAGATGCCTTCAAATTCAAAAAGTTCACATTGAATGTGTCATCAAGATTACCATCTTCATCCGTATAACAACCGGCGAGTCTTGACATGCAGTTTCGACTGAGCGTCATGCGGCGGGTGAGTTCCAGCATGTCATTTCGGTTTATCCGGCGCGTTTTATAATCCATGTCCCTTCCTCACAGCCCATGATTTAAAATGTCGTTGTATTTCGAATTGTAATATTCCGATTCTTTCTTCTGCACCCACCGGTCCCGGTCATCACAAATGGCAAGCATCTCATCAGCGATCTCTTCTGCTGAGCGCGGTTTTGCGCTGAGTAAATATCCGATCATCCGGCTGATCGCCTTGTCCGTACGCAGCTGGGAGGCCAGAGCCGCACCGAATTCTTTCGGATATCCCATTTTGACCAGTGTGTTTATAAGCTTTTCTCTCATGGATTCATTGTAACATGGATGAGTGTATTTCTGTGTGAGAATAATCAGGAAATGGTCCTATCTGCGAGACACTGGCATTCAGTTGTCGGGGGTGATGTGTCCCCTCCTGCCTCTTCTAAAGGAGATTTTTTCATCTTGTCCCAAAATTTGATCTATGCTATAGTCAAAAAATGATAGGAAACGCACTTCGAAATACATTTCATGGAGGTGACAAATGATGGTATATGAAAATGATAAATTGAATATTCCAGAAGAGTACCTGAAGATGTCAGCTTCTGAGCTTAAACATCTAAAGGAAAAAACACTGAGGGAAATCCTTTCCGACAGAGCAAGGGGTGTGGATTTACCAAAGGCGAAGGAAAAGTCAAATCTTGTAATTAATTGGAGATGATTATTTGTCCCGGATGGCGTGATTGCTGTCCGGGTTTTTGCTTTTCTGCCTTCTCTCTTCCATCCCATTTGCACAAGTAAAACATATTCATCATGTGATCGAATAGCAAAATATAAAAATCTTACACACTTGCTATCAAAAACTTACACACTTTCAGCAAATCCATTGACC
>CAYYEB010000184.1:1752-3880 GCA_964470725.1 uncultured Lachnospiraceae bacterium
CTTTTGTCCACGCCGTAGAGAATGAATGTGATCAGGTTCACGGCGATCAAATAAAAACAGAGAATCGTCATCTCCATCCCATCTCACGGCTTACGTACCGGTCCAGAACCTTCTCCACCGCTTCCTCCTTCACACCGACAATAGCTGCTATTTTCTGTACACGGTCTCCTCGCCGGATCAGTTGAAGGATGATGTTCTCTTGTGATCGGGTTAAATGCTCCATGCGGTTCTCTCCTTCTTTCAACGCACTGAAGAAAATGGTACTCCTCGAAAGGAAAGAGAACAAGTCTTGTAATTTTATGAAGAGGCGTTCCGGCAGTAGAGGTGCCTTTTCCACAAGAGAATGGGACTTACCCACACTCCATCTACAGGATATTGTGGATAAGGGTTTTATAACCATTTCTCCATCGCAGCATCCCACTTATAATCAAATGATTTATCGCTCTTAATGCTTTGAACAATCGGTTCCATCAATTTTCGCAAAAGTGTAACTGCATCAGTAAATGATATGTCGACCAGCGCCTCTTTCTTCTTTACAAATGCCTTCCACCGTTTCTGATGAATATCAGATTCTACAAATTTCGGTTCAAACGCTATAATGTCATTAAAACCTGTTGCTCTGTGTTCAAAGGTTTCAAGAACTGCTTCCTTCAGATCTTTTCCGTCCAAATCGTATCGTTTCGCCAGTATATAGATATCATAAAAGTCTTTATACCTGCTGTTCGCATTTCCAAGAGAAACAATTGCCTCAAATTTTTCTGCAATCACAGAATAAATCGAGTAAGCATAGACTTCCGGCGAAGGCATATCAAGAAGAACCGGGAACTGCATTTTCACCCGGTCTGGGTAAATGACATCACCAAATCCGATATCAATAGAAACCGGGACTCGCGTTTTATCCAAATAACCCATGATGAAAACATTCACACCATGATATTCTTTAAATTCTGTTATATTTGTAACCTTTAGTGTATCAAGATCGAATTTCAGTGCGTCCGCACACTTCTGTGAGAAGATTTCATGGAATACCGCCTTCATGTCTTCAATGTCGTTCGGTATTCTCTGTGCCAGTAAATCAATATCCCTCGTAGCACGGGCAAATTCGCCATCAAAGAGCGCATAGAGAAAGATCCCGCCCTTCAGAGTGAAACGATCAGCATATTTGGAGATGGATATTCTGTATATTGTCCGCTCCAGCCCGTATGTAGTCAGGCATTCCTGCATCGTTTTACTGCTTTTTCTCGCCTGATTTTTCAATCTGTCCTTTACGGATTCCACACTCGTCATACAAGGACCTCCAAATACTGCCGTAGTGTTTTACCGCATTTTGTCCTATCTGCATAATTCAGAAGTCGGTTAAAATTCCGATCCCTTCGTGCCAGATATTGTTTAAGAATCTCTTTCGTTTCCTCAATTCCCGCCTGCTCTCTGTAATAAACAATATCTACAACGGTTTTCTCAATATCATAAATGCGAAAGGAATTCTTTCCTTCTGTTTGTTCTACGATACCCAAAGAATATCTGTCATTCGTAAAATAATGGACATTGAAAGTCGGCCATTCCGGATTCTTGGATAGCTTCCCATTTCTCGGAATAGCAACATCCACAGCGGAAGGAATATACGTGGAGAGTCCGTAATAGACAGCCGCACTCAGGAGGCATACAACCCCATTTGGAGCATATGCTTTCAGATAGTAAAAGTCAGATTCGGCGCCCTCATATTCGCTATTTTCATAATAACTTTTGTTTAGCCGGATCAGTCGGCCATTATGGGTCAGATTTCGGATCTTATATTGTGTAAGGCCCAGACTTCGCAGTTCACCCGTAGAGTATATCTTCTGGTTATTTGGAATCAGAATTTCATCGGCCATTGTGTTTTATCCTTTATTTAATTTCGGCGTTCTTTTATTTTGCCGAATTTAAATAAAGTTTACCTTCTATTTTCTAGCTTGTCAACTCTACCAGCTTCATCACCAGAATCTGTCATCGTTATTCCCCACATCCGCCGAACATTCGTTTCAAACGTTTATCCCGCAGTAAAAATAATATAAAAACGGCACAGAGCCGCTGCCCCATGCCGTTTGAAAAATCATCTCTATGAAACAATTGGCTTTGTTTATTTTACCAT
>CAYYEB010000185.1:0-3854 GCA_964470725.1 uncultured Lachnospiraceae bacterium
CCAGAGTATCACTCAGCTGATTACTTCCGTCACCACCATGGTCGGCGTCCTTATTATGATGCTGACCATCAACGGATGGATGACTCTGGCGGCAATCTGCATTCTTCCCGTAGCCATGATTGTCATTTCTTTTGTCATGCGGCATTCCCAGAAATATTTTGAGGGACAGCAGCGTTATCTGGGCGATGTGGATGGACAGATCGAAGAGGTATTTTCCGGCCAGAACGTCATTCAGGCGTTCAGCCAGGAAGATAACGTCATGGAAGCCTTTGATCAGTCCAATCAGAAGCTGTATGACAGTGCCTGGAAATCTCAGTTTTTCTCGGGCATGATGATGCCTGTGATGCAGTTTGTAGGCAATCTCGGTTATGTGGTCGTTGCCGTGCTCGGCAGTTTCCTGGTCATTAAAAATGCCATTGAAGTCGGCGATATTCAGTCTTTCTTCCAGTATATCCGAAACTTCACCCAGCCGATCCAGCAGATTGCCCAGGTTATGAACCTTCTGCAGTCCTCCACAGCGGCCAGTGAACGTGTATTTGAATTTCTCGACGAGCCCGAGGAAGAACAAACCGTAGCCAATCCGGTCGACCCGAAGCCTCTGAAGGGAAATGTCGAGTTTGAGCATGTCAGCTTCGGCTATGATCCCGACAAGATCATCATTCACGATTTCAATGCAGATGTAAAGGAAGGACAGAAAATTGCCATCGTGGGTCCTACCGGCGCCGGAAAAACAACTATGGTCAAGCTGCTGATGCGTTTCTATGACACCGACAGCGGTCGCATCTGTATTGACGGTCATGATATCCGTGATTTCAACCGCAGTGATCTTCGGTCAAATATCGGCATGGTCCTTCAGGACACCTGGCTTTTCAACGGTACCATTATGGAAAATATCCGTTACGGCAATCTCAATGCCACCGATGCAGAAGTCATTGCCGCTGCAAAAGCCGCGCATGCGGATTCCTTTATCCGGCAGCAGAAGCATGGCTACGACACTGTTCTGAATGAGGAAACAAACAATATCTCCCAGGGACAAAAGCAGCTCCTGACGATTGCCCGGGCCATTCTGGCCAATAAAAAGATCCTGATTCTCGACGAGGCCACTTCCTCCGTCGACACCAGAACCGAAATCCAGATTCAAAAGGCCATGGATAATCTGATGAAGGGCAGAACAAGCTTTGTCATTGCCCACCGCCTCTCCACAATTCGCAATGCGGATCTGATTCTCGTCATGAAAGACGGGGATATCATTGAGCAGGGTACACACGATGAGCTGATCGCAAAGGGAGGATTCTACGCAGAGCTGTACAACAGCCAGTTTCGTAAAGTTTCGGCCTGAATTATCCGATGCATCTGAGGGCGGTGATACTCTTTATCCCCCGAAATCCTAATGATTTCGAGGGATTTTTTAATTGTAGTCAAAAAAATAGCGGAAACCCTTTGTTTTCAAGGATTTCCGCCTTCAGCTGCTGACCGGATTCGAACCGGTGACCTCCTCACTACCAATGAGGTGCGCTACCACCTGTGCCACAACAGCATCGCTTTCAACAAGCTTTTTTATTATACCGAATCGGTACTCGTTTTGCAAGCAGTAAAAAGCTCCTTCAGAAGATTCTTTTCCGCCTGCACCGACCCCTGGACCATCTCCGGCTTTCCGCCGCCGCGGGCACCATAGGTTTTCCGCAAGATGTCATTGATGTCACGACAATTCTTTTCCGAAGATCCGATGATATAATTCCAGCCTTTTTTATTCGAACCGAGGAATACGGCACAATAGCCGCTGTGCTGTTTCGTCATCATATTCACGGCATCTCTTGCGGCCTTGCTGTCGATTCCATCTTCAAAAAGGACCGCATTTTCCTCGTTTTGCGGAATTCCCTGCGCTTCTGCCTGAAGAAGACGCCTTCCGAGATCCTTTACGGAGGATTTTAAGGATACATTTTCCTCTTTCGCATGAACCGTCAGATCATAAAGCTCATCCGGAGCTGCCGACAGATAGTTGGCCGTCTTTCGCACAATCTCATGTTCTTTTCTCAGCATTTCAAAGGCACGGTGACCGCAGACCAGGCTGATTCTGACTCCGCTCTTCCAGTTCTGCATGCTGACAACCTTGATGAGACCGATTTCCGCCGTGCTCTTCACATGGGGAGCGCAGCAGGCGCACGCATCGTACCCGGGGAAGATCACGATTCGCACTTCTCCCTCCAGGTCGAGTTTGCTGCGATACTCCATATGTTCCCGCTCTTCTTTTGAGGGAAATACAATCTCAGTCTTTACATTGTCAAAGACAGCCTGATTTGCCTCCGACTCCATCTCATAAAGAGCATCTTCCGGAATCGGGCCGCCGAAATCCAGAGTCATTTCATGGGGGCTCAAATGAAATCCGATGTTGTCATATCCGAATTTTTTATAAACGATTCCGGAAAAAATATGTTCTCCGGAATGCATCTGCATGTTGGAGTAACGTTCATCCCAGTCGATCTTTCCATGAACTGCGGCACCTTTCCGAAAGACCTTTTCGGCTCTTTCGGTCGGATCTTTGATTTTCCCGTTCACGGAACCCCCGGGTTCCGCAGAATTCAAAGGCTGAGCTCCATCTTCCGCTTCTTTGCTTCCTGACTTCAGATCCAGATAATGGTGAATTTCTCCATCCTTAATCTGCACATCCGTAACCCGAAACCCCTCCAGATAGCCGTGATCCGGAGACTGTCCCCCTTCTTCCGGGAAAAATGCGGTCTGATCCAGCACCACATCATTTTTTTCAAAGGAGAGAACTGTTCCGGTAAATTCCTTCTGATATGGATCATCATAGTAAATTTTCTTTGTTGTCACTGTACCTGCGTCAAGCATCTTATAGAACGACCTCCATTTTCTTTTATCCGGAAAGTCCATCAGTTACGATCGGAAATGAATCACAAGGAAAATAACGATAATCACAAGTATAATAATGATCGCTACCGGACTCATCGCCGTTACAATCTTTGTCACCAGCCAGATCACCGCAGTAAGTCCCACAGCAAATGCAAGAATCACACCGAAAAGATCCCATCTGAAGTGTCCATGCTCATCATGGAAGAGACCGCTTCCGGTCTTTACGTCATCTTCCTGCGCCTCATCCCGCTTTTCGGACCGTGTTTTTTGCTCTGTATGGCTCCTAAAGTTTTCGAAACGTTCCCTCTCCTCAGATTCGTCGTCCTCTCCTTGAATCGGAATCGATCCGTTATAAGGATCATCTGTTTTTTCTTCGGATTTGCGGAACTCTTCCTGCCTGTGTGTTTCACGCGTGTGATCGGCAGTCTGTCTTTCACGTTTCTGTTGCTCTTTGTGTGCTTTATTTCCTACATCTTCCGAAGTCTTCCCGGCAGTGGTTTCTCCGAGCGGCACATCCTCCCTTACTGCCTGCCGGACTTCTTCCTCGGAATGCTGATTTTCTCCCTGATAGCTGCCCTCTTCATAGGCATCTTCCTGATCTTCTTCAGAAGATACGAAAATGGAAGAATCATCTTCCCGGGGAGATTCCAGAATATTTCTTGCAATCAGGATCGGATCTCCGAGATCCGCAACGGCCTCTTCCTCCGTCTTGCCCTTTGCAATTTCCCCGTCAATATACCCCTCATAATACCTGACCTGACTGAGTATCCGGGATGATGACATCCCCTCCTGCAGTTTCGTACCGAGGGCATTGAGAAATTCCTGTTTGGTCATACTCAATTGTCTCCTTACAGCCGTATCTCTTTTCCTGATACCTGCCGTTCTGATTATAGCATGAAAAAAAGCGGACTGCATTATGCAGTCCGCTACGTGTGTGACAAGATTCGAACTCGCGACCTTCTGATCCGTAGTCAGACGCTCTA
>CAYYEB010000186.1:0-3849 GCA_964470725.1 uncultured Lachnospiraceae bacterium
GGTAAGGCACGGGTCTGCAAAACCCTTATCCCCAGTTCGATTCTGGGTGTCGCCTGATAAGAGCTCTGATGAAAATTCATCAGAGCTCTTTCTTTTATGTCAAGTCTTGTATTAAAACTCTTTCTTATCTACAATATGTAGCTGTGCGGAAATATCAGACGAATATATCGATAGAAAAATCTGACTTATATACTCCGCAAGTGGCAGCATATTTTTCCATCTAAAATTCAGTAAGAAGGAGTCTACCATGACAAATCCGATAGCATCAGCAAATACAGACATCAGAAAGGCAGAACAGGAAGACAAGACGTCGACGATTCTGACAATGATTCGACGTGGAGATACCATAAGTCAGATCAGCAGTATGCTGAATGTCAAAAGACATGACGTGGAAAAACTGATGGACTGGTATGTGGAGGAAATGATGGCATAAAATTTTCTGACAGATAGCGAAAAGCTTAAAGGTGGGTCGGGGAAAATTGTCCGACCCGCCTTTTTTAAAAAATTGAAAATTATTCCTGCCAAATTATGTCATAGGGATTTTTGTAAAAAGTAGTATATTCTTATGTCCTTAAATGGATAAATTTTGTAATACAGAACAAAAAAGAGTAAGATAATCATGACTTCATTGAAAAGAAGATAAGTCTCTTAACTCTATGAAAGCATGGGGAAAAAGATGAAAGATATATGTACTACAATCAAAAATCTTTTTTTGTATTGCGGACTTTCAAAACCAATGTTTAAAGTAGTGCGCCCTAAGATCGGTCAGGAAAATGATCGATATATGCAGGGATTAAGCCTTGTTACGTTGGTATTCGGGGTAATGATGACGATTTTATCGGGCTTTGGCGCTTTGAGCCGCATTGTGCTTCCGGCCTATCTGTTTTTACTCATTTCTTCTCTGTTTTTTATCTGTGTCAGGATGTGGTGTAAAAAGAAACAGAAAGAGGGAGGGCTTGTACTGGCATATCTGCAGATTTTCTGCCTGCTTATTTATGGAATACTGAACAGCGCGGTTTATGCACCGATTCGTGATTCTGCAGGTGTGACTTTCTGTGTATTGATTCTCATGCCGTGTTTTGTTCTTCTGGACCGGCCGGCCAGAGAGTGCCCGATGCTCCTGGGAGCATGTGCATGTTATATTTCAGCGTGTTATAGGTTTAAGTCAGCCGGCATTTTCAAACTGGAAGTAGTCAACTCCGTTTCTTTTACAGTTATTGGATGCCTCGGAACTCTGATTTTTACAAGCCGTCTGGTAAGAAATCTTTCAAATCAGTTTTATATCGAGCAGGAACGGGATATCGATGATCTGACAAAGGTCCAGACGAGAAGAGCAGCAGACTCCATGATACAGATGCTGATCGATCATGGAACACAGGGAGCATTTCTGATGCTTGATGTAGATAATTTTAAGAAAACAAACGATACGTTCGGACATTTATATGGAGATGCGGTATTGAGACGTCTTGCCGGAGCTGTTTCAGCCAATGTTCAGAGAAATGATATTGTCGGAAGGTTTGGCGGTGATGAATTTATTATTTATTTGCCGAACTGCCCTGAAGAGAAAGCCAGGCGGGTATCGGACTCCATTCTGAAGGCTGTGCATACGGAATTTAAAGATGATCCGCTGCATATTACATGCTCGATCGGCGTTACATTTTCACATCCGGGAGAAAGCATAGACAGCATATTCGACCGGGCGGATAAAGCAACATACGAAGCAAAGAGGCTGGGAAAGGGAAGAGTCATCTTTTTCCCAAGGGAAGAAGACTGAATGCACACAGCATCTGTTCAATATTGCGTAACAGTAAGGTACATTGGTTTGGAGTATGTCCGAACAGTAATTTTGAAATATTTAAGAATTCCAACAGGTGCCTCTACGTTGTGGACATTTTTTGGATAGTGTATAATAACGTGTAACAGACACGAAATTCACATGGATGCAGAAAAAAGAAAGCGAGATGACGGCTTTGAAATATAGAATCGTAGTGGACAGCTGTGGAGAACTTCCGGAAGAGTGTAAAAATGATGAAAGATTTGCAACGGTCCCCCTGATCCTCACTATCCATGGAGAGACAATCACGGATGATGGTCATTTCAGCTGTCAGGAACTTGTAGAGAAGATAGCTGCCGATCCGGATTGCCCGAAGACGGCCTGTCCGTCTCCGGATGCATATCTGAGTGCGTTTGACTGTGGAGCGGAGCACATTTACTGTGTGACTCTTTCCGCAGAACTTTCGGGCTCTTATCAAAGCGCGGTCATTGCGCAGAATATGTATTTGGAAGACCATCCGGATGCCAAAATACATGTGTTCAATTCCGTATCGGCATCCTGCGGTGAAACAATTCCGGCTCTGATGATTCAGGAAAAAGAAGAAGCAGGAGAGCCTTTTGAGCAGATTGTGGAAGAAATCGAGGAATATCTTCCGCAGAAACAAACCCTGTTTGTTCTGGATAATCTTGAAACACTTCGAAAAAACGGAAGACTGAGTGCCATGAAGGCAGTGGCAGCATCCATCTTAAAAATCAAACCTGTGTGCTACGGCACTCCGGATGGAAAAATCGGTCAGTTGGACCAGGCGAGAGGAATCAACAAGGCCATTCAGAAAATGGTCGGTTATATTGTGGATCTGACACCGGATCCGGAAAATAAAATTCTGGGTATCACCCACTGTAACAATCCCGCGAGAGCAGAGATTGTAAAAAATGCGATTCTCGAGCGAATGAATGTGCGGAAGGTGATTGTACAGGAAGCAGGAGGCCTGACTACGGTATACGCCAATGACGGCGGAATAGTGGTTGTCATTTGATGATTGGATGAATATATCTTTCGGACGCGAATCCAAAGGGATTTTAAATGCCGGGAGATATATTTTTCTGAGGAAGGACATAAGCGAAGACTTTTATTTTGAAGCGAAAAAGCGTATACTTGTAAAAGTTTCCTGTGTGCAGGAATATGATGAGCGGAATGTTTAAATCGCTCATACTACGGTGAGAGGAACGGTTTCATGAGTCAAAAGAAAGTAGATCAGTACAAAAAGTACAAGAGCAATAAGGAAGTTGCCAGACGGCATGAGAAGAAAATGGCTCATCTGGAGGCCTTTTTTGCGACAATCATAGCGGTGGCCTTTATCGGATGGTTTGGTTATTCCATTTATGATACGGTGACGCATCCGGCCAATAGTGATTCCACATCGGTGGAGGCGACACAGGTCGACATGAATGACTATGCCAACTATATTTCCGAGCTGCAGAACGGATATTCATCCTGAGTAAAGAATACGAATCAGCGCAGAAATTCTGCTTTATGACAAGAAATAGCTACGTATATGAGCTGGAAAAAATATATCTCCCGGACGCGAATCCAAAACGATTTTGAGCGCCGGGAGATATATTTTTTCAGCGACATGCATTAAAACAGGAATGAACTTCATTGCAAAACATATCCCCTGGATCAGAACCAAAAAATTCCGATCCAGGGGATACTTCGTTCAATCTTTATTTATCTATTTCAATCACAGTTTAACAACGTTAGCGGCCTGCGGTCCACGAGCACCCTGCTGAACGTCATATGTAACTGACTGGCCCTCTTCCAGAGACTTGAATCCTTCGCCCTGGATTGCGGAATAATGTACGAATACATCCTTTCCGTCTTCGCCTGTGATGAATCCATAGCCTTTTTCAGCATTGAACCACTTAACAGTACCCTTGTTCATTGTGTTACCTCCATAAAAATGTTGAATAAAATAAGTTCTGCCGGATAAAAAATTTCACCGGTCATTACAGATCATAGGCGAACACGCATATAATCTCTAATAACCAGTGAATACATGTGCTTGATAACCCGAC
>CAYYEB010000187.1:0-3820 GCA_964470725.1 uncultured Lachnospiraceae bacterium
CTTCAATGGACATATCATCAACGCAGACCGATACTTCTTTGTCCTCTGCGCAAAAAAGCAGATCGGCACAGTCGGATACTGCAGGAATACAGTCAGAAAATACAAAAAGCCGGTCCGATCGGGTGGGCAGTCAGTCCGATGGATCTGATCGAACAAAAGAAGAGGAACGCTCTTACATATCTCTGAGCGAATCCCAGATGCACACAGGTGATCTGATTCTTGTGAGCTCCAAGTACGCATATGATTTTGATGCAAACGCATCAGATATAGATCTTGTTACGATCAAATCTGCCCAGACATTTTCCTATCCGGTGGATAAAGATGATTTTCAGATCAGTTCCCGTGTCATGGACCAGATGGACAAGATGATCAAAGCCTGTGACGATGCGGTTGGAACCGAATCTCATCAGACCTCCATTTCCAGCGCCTATCGCTCCAAAGAATATCAGCAGAAGGTCTGGGATGAGGCCGTACAAACGAATGGTGAAGACTATGCAAAGCAGTATGTTGCCGTCCCCGGGTACAGTGAACACCATACAGGTCTTGCCGTCGACTTTGGTATTACCAATTCAGACGGTACCGCCGGATCCTTTTCCGGAAGTCAGAACGCCCAGTGGATGGATGAAAACAGCTGGAGATACGGCTTTGTACGGCGTTATCCGACTGACAAGGTGAGCATCACCGGTATCAGCAATGAAAGCTGGCATTTCCGTTTTGTGGGAGTTCCGCACGCCAAACTTATGCATGAGAAGGGATATGTACTGGAGGAATATCTGGACTATCTGAAAAAGGAGACGACCGCAGCAAATCCCGCTGTCGTGACAGCAGATCAGATCACCTATCACATCTGGTATACAAGCGACAAAAAGATCAAAAAGCCGGAACATTCTTACACCATTTCCGGAAACAATATTGACGGTTACATCATTACCGAAAAAGTATAAAGGAGGGCCTGAAGAATGGATGTAGCAGATACTCTTGAAGAATTAAAGAAAAAAGCATTAAAAGATACGAAACTTCGTCAAAGACTTCTTGATACCAGAAATTCCAAGACACCGGTATCTGATTTCTGTAAAATAAGTACTGAAGCGGGACTTCCTCTCTATGACATGGATCTGATTGATTACGGGGAAGCTTCCTATGCCATGGTTCGGAAGAGTACAAATGGAGGAGGAGAGAATTCCCCGGCACTCTTCTATGAAGACGATGCCTATGAACTTTTCCTTGGAGAACTTGCCGGTATAGATACTCAGACCGAAAAATAGTAAAACCATTTACTGCCCATTGGCAGGACATATCCTCCGACGTCCAAAATCCTTTCGGATTCGCGTCCGGAGGATATGTTTTGTTCAGCGGGATACCTGATAAAAATTTTTAGAAGTGGGAGAGTGATTCAACAAAAATGAGCGAAACAGCGAAATCATCCAACAGCGATAAACGTGCCATAAATATGCTTGAAGGCGGCATATTTAAAAAACTCTGCCTCATTGCTATCCCTATTGCATTAAGCAGCATTCTTCAGCAGCTCTTTAACGCTTCCGATACTGCAGTGGTCGGAAACTTCTCCTCGAGTGAAGCGATGGCGGCCGTCGGATCAAATGCTCCTGTCATTAATGTCCTTGTTACTTTCTTCACAGGGCTTTCCGTCGGATCAAACGTCATGCTTGCAAGTTTTATCGGAGCGGGAAAGAAGGAGAAAGTAAACGATGCACTGCACACCAGCTTTTCCGTTGCCCTCATCAGCGGATTTATCATGCTTGCGATAGGACAGCTGATTGCGCAGCCGGTGCTTACGGCACTCGGAACGCCAAAGAATGTCATCGGAATGGCAGTTACTTACCTGCGCATTTACTTTCTGGGCATGCCGTTTTTAATGATTTATGACTTTGGAAGTGCCGTTCTTCGTTCCATAGGAGACACGCGGCGTCCTCTTGTATTTCTGACAATCTCCGGAATACTCAATGTCTTTTTGAACCTGTTTTTTGTCATCGTTCTGCATCGCAATGCGGACGGCGTGGCAATCGCAACGACGATCAGTAACGGCGTCAGCGCCTTTCTTATTTTCAGAACACTGACCCATGACACAGGGATGCTGCATCTTGATCTTCGCAGACTTTCACTGAAACCTGAATATCTGAAACGAATATTCTGGATCGGAGGTCCTGCCGGTCTGCAGGGGATGATTTTCTCCCTGTCCAATGTTGTGATTCAGGCCGCTATCAACAGTTTCGGTTCCGCATGCGTGGCAGGAAATGCGGCCGCATTAAATTTTGAGTATATCTGTTTCTTTATCGTGAATGGTTTTTCACAGGCCGTCATGACTTTTATCAGTCAGAACTTTGCCGCCGGCAATTACAAACGCTGTCGTCGTACCACAAGAACGGCTATGATCTGTGCAGTCTGTTTCACGGCAGTGGTATCCGTTTCATTTATGCTGCTGCGTTATCCGCTGCTTTCACTGTTCACCCATGATCCGAAGGTTATCCATTTTGCCCTGATCCGCATGACCTTCATTATGCTTCTCGAACCAATGACCTCATTGTATGAAATTCCGGGAGCCAGCCTTCGCGGAATCGGACATTCGCTGTCGCCGGCAATTCTGACGCTGTTCGGAAGCTGCATCCTTCGAATTATTTATATTTCGATCAGGCTGCATCATTTCGCGAACTTTGAACAGGTTGCCATTATTTATCCGATCACATGGACCATCACCGGGACAGCAGTCATTATTCTGTACTTCATTGTGACACGGAAAGAATACCGGTAATTCTGTGCTGGCAGCCTGATGGGCGGATTATATCTGAAATATGAACAGCCGCTTTATTGACAAAAACACCGCACTGAAGTAGAGTAGAGATAAATCAAAGTATTCGCATAATACTAATTATGCGAATACTTTTTGAGATATCACTGGATTTGCCCGAATTCGGCTTTCCTTTATATCAGCCGAATTCTTCTTATTTTTTTAATGATTTTTACTGATTGCAGTTCTTTTTGCTGGCAACAAAATTTATCTCTGGAGAAAATACAATGCAATACGAATATAAACGCACGGAAAATGACAAAGCAAACGAAAAAGTCCGGGAACTTCTGGCGGATCTGCCGTACTATTGCCAGACGTTTCTTGTCGGACGTGAAGGAAAAATGTCTCCGCTTACCAGGCTTACCTATATGCGGCGGATTCATACTTTTTTTACCTATCTGAAACAAACGGATCCAGAACTTTCAGATAAACCTATGTCCGAAATATCCCTTGATGATCTCGGTCGGATTGATACGGAACAAATTGAACGATTTGCCTCCTGGATCCGTCACGGAGGCGCTTCAAATGGCTCAGAGAACTCCGAAACGTCCGTCAACAATTATCTGAGCGCGCTCAACATGTTCTGGCGTTATTTCGTCTCTCACGGGCGTCTGAAGCATAATCCTGTGGCCAATGTAGAACGTGGAGGTAAGGGAAAACATGCCATTATCCGCCTCAACGATGAGCAGGAAGAAGAATTTATGGACAGCGTCTCCGGCGGACTGGGCCTTACGAAGCATCAGCGTTCTTATCATGACCAAACATCTGTTCGTGACACTGCAATATGCCTGACACTTATGCGGACAGGCCTACGGGTTTCTGAACTCGTAGGCCTGAATCTGGAGGACGTAAATATGGACGATTCCTGCCTGTACGTCATCCGCAAAAGGAAAAAGGAAGATACGGTTTTCTTCGATGATGAGGTAAAGACAGCGCTTCAGAATTATCTGGATATCCGCAAGCTTTCCAACCCCGATCCCTCCGAAAGGGCTCTCTTTCTGGTGAATTACGGAAAAT
>CAYYEB010000188.1:0-3810 GCA_964470725.1 uncultured Lachnospiraceae bacterium
GAATTAAATATATTTTTACATCAATTGTGGTAATTATCAAGCATCTGTTCTTTACTCATCTTCCATTAGAATCTTCACAGCCGGCAGGTATTTCTGCTCCATACGTCTTCTCCAGTCCTCATTGAGGTCCTTCTGCCGGGACGGATCCATATTGTGACGAAGATCCGCAAGTTTTACCTTTTTTGCCAGCGGATTTTTCTTCAGGTTCCGCACGTAATCCAGATACGGGACCCCATCCTCATGCGTCATTGCCACAACGGCATCCGTGATTCTGTCTCCGAAAATCGGGCGGAGATCGGATTCCTTCACTTCCGTATCTTCAAGCACATCATGCAGCCACCCCACGCATTTTTCCTCTGTGGTATCCAGCATCGATGCCACCTTTTCCGGGTGCGTAATATATGGCAGTCCGGCACGGTCCTTCTGTCTCATATGTGCGACAGTTGCAATTGCCTCCGCCATTCTTTCCAGAAGTTCATCCGATTCCGTACTCTCTGCATCATCAACCAATACAGTCCTGGCTGTCTTTGCAATCACTTCCGCCTCTGCCGCCAACTGCTCTCCCTTGATCATCCCAAATCCTCCTTTGAGCCGTTATGCAAGTTATCTGTACAATATCTGTCACACATTTTACGATTCTGTCATAAAATTCATTATACTACAAAAGAGTGCAGTAATCTTCCTGAAAACATGCAATTCAAGGAAAGGCTCAAAAAGCCGTTACCATTCATGACTTTTCATAGCTGCCGCAGCTGTCAGAGTAATAAAAAATATCTTCCGAAGTTCTTTTCCCCGGAAGATATTTCAAATTCAAATATTCAGTTACAGCACTGTGGTATTGCCTGCCTGATCTTCCGCATAGACACGGATGAAAATCAGCAGCTGTTCCGGATCACCGACGTAATCCTTCTTATCACACTCATAAACAGAGTTTTGTGTACGAATCAGCAGGGTCTGGCCGTCATAAACCGCCGCCACAACCCGTGACGTCTTAATATACGTTCCATCACGATAACGTTTGCTCCCCACAACGTAACCGCTGATCTGTTCATCATGAATTGTCCACCGTTTCAACTTCATTCCCATAATATATTTCTGCCCCTTATTGTATTATAACATCTTCAGGCAGGCCGGATCACATGCAGTCGAATTTCTTTCACTTTTCATACATTGTCAGTTGGAATCTGTCCCCTCAGAAGAATCCTGTGACTGCGTATTTGAAGAATCGGACTCCGCATTTTTATCCTCTGTCGAAGATGAGTCTGACTGTTCTGAAAATGTCACATCTGCATCATACGCCTTAAATGTTCCATTTTCCATCCTTTTATAATTTACTTTTACGGTATCACCGGGCTTCACATTCTGCACCTGTTCCACCAGTTCATCCGCAGACTTCACAACCGTTCCGTTAAAAGCGGTAATCACATCTCCATAATATATTTCTGCCCCTTATTGTATTATAACATCTTCAGGCAGGCCGGATCACATGCAGTCGAATTTCTTTCACTTTTCATACATTGTCAGTTGGAATCTGTCCCCTCAGAAGAATCCTGTGACTGCGTATTTGAAGAATCGGACTCCGCATTTTTATCCTCTGTCGAAGATGAGTCTGACTGTTCTGAAAATGTCACATCTGCATCATACGCCTTAAATGTTCCATTTTCCATCCTTTTATAATTTACTTTTACGGTATCACCGGGCTTCACATTCTGCACCTGTTCCACCAGTTCATCCGCAGACTTCACAACCGTTCCGTTAAAAGCGGTAATCACATCTCCTGTCTTAAGTCCTGCCTTGTCGGCAGCTCCGCCTTTTGTCACTTCCGCAATCAGTACTCCTTCCGGATATCCGGCCTTGGCCAGCTTATCCGGCATGGACTCCACTTTAATTCCAAGCTTCGGACCGTCATCATCCGACTGGGGCTGCTGTGATTCATCGCCATCGCCGTTATTATCACTGCCTCCCTGTGAATTTCCTCCATTGCTGCCGTTATTTCCGTCTGAACTGCCCGGACCCCCGAATCCGAAGGAACCGAACGGGAATCCGTTGCTGCTGTTATTTCCGGAATTTCCGACTGTAACCTGCTTGTTCTTATCTACAATATAGACATTTTTATTCGTCGCATTCAAAGCGATTGTTCCCGCAACTGCAAGAGCTGCCACACCAATTACTGCAGCGATGGCTGCCTTTGCGGCAAAATGTCCAAGTTCCTTTGCAAACTCGGAATGCTTTTTCGGAGGACGGCCCTGCGGTACCTGACCGTAATTCTGACCGCCATAATAATTGCCGTTCCGGCCGTTACCTGTCCCGCCATAATTGCTGCCATTTTGGCCGTTATTCATTCCGCCATAGTTGTTGGCATTCTGGCCGTTATTTGCACCGCCATAGGAATGATTATTTTCGCCGTAGTGATCATTGCGGCCGTATTCCGGAGTCTTAAAATTATAGTTCTGACCTGATGCGGTTCCCTGATCCGCTCCCGCATGATTTCCGCTCGTATAAGTGCCCTGTTCATTCTGTGAATTTCCATTTTGAGCACTCTGGTTATTGTTATTATTATAAGATCCGGTTCCGTTATTTTGCGGATCTGTATTCTGATTCATTCCTGTATGATTCATGTCCTGATTCTGATTATTTTCATTCATCGAAAGTACCCTCTTTCTTCAGCTGCTGCAGTTTCCTTTACATTTCTTTCAAAAGGGTATCAGCTGATCATGTACTATTATCAATATTTTTGTGTCTTTTTGGTGAAAAAAGAGACCGCCGCTCAAAGTGAGCGACGGTCTCCGTTATTTTTGTATTGAAGTTTGTCAGATCAGAATCAGTCAAGCTTCGGGCCAGCAGCTACGAGAGCCTTGCCTGCATCATTGCCTTCATACTTCTTGAAGTTCTTGATGAATCTCTGCGCAAGATCTCTTGCCTTTTCATCCCATTCAGCAGCATCCTTATATGTATCTCTCGGATCAAGGATAGCCGGATCAACTCCCGGAAGTTCTGTCGGTACTTCGAAGTTGAAGTACGGGATCTTCTTTGTCGGAGCCTTCAGAACAGAACCATTCTGGATTGCATGGATGATTCCACGTGTATCCTTGATGGAAATACGCTTGCCTGTGCCGTTCCAGCCTGTGTTGACCAGATAAGCCTTAGCGCCGGACTTCTTCATCTTCTTAACCAGCTCTTCTGCATACTTTGTCGGATGCAGTTCCAGGAATGCCTGGCCGAAGCAAGCGGAGAATGTCGGTGTCGGCTCTGTGATTCCACGTTCTGTTCCTGCAAGCTTTGCTGTGAATCCGGACAGGAAGTAATACTTTGTCTGCTCTGCATCAAGAATGGATACAGGCGGCAGAACACCAAATGCATCTGCGGAAAGGAAGATGACATTTTCTGCATCCGGGCCGGCGGACTTGCCGTTTACCTTCTGAACGATGTTCTTGATGTGATCGATCGGATAAGATACACGTGTATTTTCCGTAACGGACTTATCTGCGAAATCAAGTTTGCCCTTGTCATCAACAGTAACATTTTCAAGAAGAGCATCTCTTGTGATAGCGCCGTAGATATCCGGCTCTGCATCCTTGTCAAGGTCAATAACCTTCGCATAGCAGCCGCCTTCATAGTTGAAGACACCGTTGTCATCCCAGCCGTGCTCGTCATCACCGATCAGAAGTCTCTGCGGGTCTGTGGAAAGAGTTGTCTTACCTGTACCGGACAGACCGAAGAATACGGATGTGTGCTTGCCTTCCAGGTCGGTATTTGCAGAGCTGTGCATGGAAGCGATGCCGCGAAGAGGCATGAAGTAGTTCATCATAG